>NZ_WUUU01000010.1 GCF_009831555.1 Halobacterium bonnevillei
GTCCAGGCTCGCGTCGCTCTACGAGCGGGGGGTGCCCGACGGCGTGCACGCGGTTCGCGACGCCGAGTTCCTCGAGTGGCGCTACCAGAACCCCGACTGGAGGTACGAGGCCTACACCGCGGCGATGGCCGGCGACCCAGTCGCGGGCGTCGTCACCGGGACGCAGACCGAGGACGGCGTCACCACGACGAACCTGGTGGACGCACTCCCGCTGGCCGGCGGCCGGGATCGCGACGCCGGACTGCACGAGATACTTCGCACCGTGACCGACGCGTACGCGGACAGCGACCTGCTGGCGTACAACGGCACTGCGATACCGGAGTCGGTGCTTCGCGCGCACGGCTTCCACTACGACGGCTCGGCACCGCTGTCCCGCGTCACCTCCCCCACGAAACTCGTCGCGTACGACATCACGAGCGGCGACGGGGCGTGGTGCACGGGCGGCCTGGACCTCCGGGACAGTTCCAGCTGGGCGCTGTCCTACGCCGAACTCGACGCCCGATAGCTCGGGTGGTACTGTTCCCCTACTCCCGTCCTCGACCGGGACGGCGTCTCCTTCGCCGACCATAACAAAGCGTCCGGGGTGCCTGAAAGGCAACGAATGCATCGCCGCAGATTCCTTCGGAGTGCTGGCCTCGCCGGGTCCCTCCTGGTTGCCGGCTGTGCTCGTAGCGGGACGTCGCCGGAACGCGGCGGACAGCCGGACGAGTCGCGCCCTCCGGACGCACTCCCGGCGGATGCCCCCGAACACCCCGTCACTACCATCGCGGACGAGCTCGGGCTGGACACCATCGTGAACCTCGAGGCCGAAGGCGCGGACGCGACCGGCACCGAACCCATCGACGATCTGCTCGTCGCTCACGCCACCGACGGCACCCTGATCCACCTGCCGACGGGACGGTACGCAGTTTCTACCACGTTCTCGCTCGGGAGTGACGCGCGCCTCGCCATCGTCGGCGAAGGCGCCACTGTCGTCCCGCCGGACGGCTTCAGCGAACCGATCTTCGTGCTCGGGTACCCCGAGCCGATGCAGTCGGCGACGGTCCGCGGCGTCACGTTCGACTTCACGGCCGCGGACACCGGCTCCAGACCGGTATTCGCGAACGCCACGGACAGCGTCCACCTCGCGGACCTCACGGTTCGCGGGGAAATCGACACCGACCAGGACCAGGTCAGAATCGACGTCACCGACCCCGACGGCACCGGACTCGTCGAACGGCTGTCGCTGCCGGACGGCGCTGAACGGGGATCGAACGTCACTGGCTGTGAAGTCGGGGACGGGAACCGCGGCGACCTCGAGTTCGTCGACTGTCACATCGAGGGGTTCACCGACAACGGCCTGTACGCCGACCCGCCCGAGGGCTCCGTCACGGTGGACGGCGGGTTCTATCGGAACAACGGCATCGCGGGCGTCCGCATCCAGTCGAGCGAGTCCAGCGTCGTCCGGAACGTCCGCGTCGTCTGCGACGACGCCGACGGCGGCTACGACAACATGCGCGGCATCCGACTGCGGTCCGGCGAGTCGGTGCTCGTGGAGGACTGCGTCGTGGAGATGCTCGCCGTCTCCGGCAGCGACGGCGCCGTCACGTTCTCGTCGGAACTGGAGTCCGCGACAGTGCGGAACTGTCGACTGCGCGTCGACGCCGACGGCGTGAACGCGATCCGCGTGAAGAGCCCGGACGAAGACAGCGGTCCGGCGACGACCAGCGGACCGTTCCGCTGCCAGAACATCACCGTCACGGGCACGGCGGCGACGGGGGCGGCCATCCTCGCGTCGGACCGCGACGGCTGCCAGTTCCAGAATCTCTGCGTCCACCAGTCCGGCGACGACAGGGACGGTCTCCGCGCGGAGAACGTCGACGGCGAACTGCGGGACACGCACCTCGCAGTGACGGGAAACCCGCTGTCCCTGCGCAACTCCTCGTTCGAACGACACAACGTCTCGATGACCCGTAGCCCGGCGGAGCGCCACGATTGTGGCTAGCAGCCGCACCGACCCGACGGCACAGTCGCCGCGTCCCCACCGAGCACCGTCTCTGAAACCCGGGTGCGGGCGACGGCTATCTCCACCGAGGTCCCTCAGACCTGGGCGCAGCCGACAGTTAACCCCGATACGTTTCGACAATTTCCGGCGCAAGCGGCAGCTAACCCCCGCAAGTTCGTCCATAACAATGGGTCACTCACGGAATACGCCAGACACCCGCCACCAGCGGCCCCGACTCATGTCTCAGGAACCACGCTACTCGATTCGGTCGGCTGAACTGTCGCGTTGGCCCCACTCGCGCCCGACCCCGGACGCAAGACGCGTCACGGAGGTCGACGGCAATGAGTGACGCCGCCCTCGGCCCGGAAGCCGACGTGTCCGCGGACGCGACACTCCGCGAGACCGACGGCCACTCGCCGACCATCGGTCGCAATCCCACGATTCGCAGCGGCACTGTCGTCTACGCGGACGTGGAGATCGGCGACCGATTCGCCACCGGGCACGGCGCGCTCGTCCGCGAAGCCACCACGATTGGCGACGACGTGCTCGTCGGCACCCACGCTGTCGTCGACGGTCAGTGCACCATCGGCGACGAGGTGACTCTCCAGACCGGCGTCTACCTCCCCCAGCACACGACAGTCGGGAACCGCGTCTTCTTCGGCCCGCACGCGGTCCTCACGAACGACCCGTATCCGCTCCGGACGGCGGCCGACCTCGCTGGACCGACCGTCGAGGACGACGTCTCAGTCGGCGCGAACGCCACCATCCTCCCGGACGTCACGCTCGGCGAACGCGCGTTCGTCGCGGCGAACGCCGTCGTCACCGAGGACGTGCCGCCCGAGACGATGGCCGTCGGCGCGCCCGCCGTCCACGAGCCCCTACCCGACGACCTCGTGGGGAGGAACGACAAATGATTTCGATCGCGAGCCCGGACCTCGGGGACGCCGAACGCGACCGCGTCGATGCCGTGATCTCTGACGGCCAGCTCGCCGACGGGCCGGTCGTCCGCGAGTTCGAGTCGGAGTTCGCCGCGTTCTGCGGCGCCGACCACGCGGTCGCGACCACGAACGGCACGACCGCGTTACACGCAGCCTTCGAAGCGCTCGGCGTCGGCGACGGTGACACGGTCGTGACGACGCCGTTCTCGTTCGTCGCGAGCGCGAACGCCGTTCGGCACGCGGGCGCCGAACCCGTGTTCGCGGACGTCGACCCGCAGACGCTGACGCTGGACCCCGAGAGCGTCGCCGACGTGGTAGCCCGCCATGACGACGTCGCCGCCATCCTCGCCGTCCACCTCTACGGAACGCCCGCCGAAATGCGGCCGCTGCGAAACATCGCTACCGATCACGGGCTGCCGCTCGTCGAAGACGCAGCACAGGCCCACGGCGCGACGTACCGCGGCAGCACCGTCGGCACGCTCGGCGACGTGGCGTGCTTCTCGTTCTACCCGACGAAGAACATGACCGCGGGCGAAGGCGGCATGGTCACGACGAGCCACGACGGCGTCGCCGAGCGCGTCCGCCGGTTCTGCGACCACGGCCGGACGAGCGGCTACGAGCACGCGACGGTCGGCCACAACTTCCGGATGACCAGTCTCTGTGCGGCCATCGGCCGCGCGCAACTCGAGAAACTCCCCGCGTTCAACGAGGCGCGCCGCGAGAACGCTGCCGCCCTCACCGACCGCCTCTCGGCGACCAGCGTCGAGACGCCTGTCGACCCGGCCCACGTCCGCTCGGTCTACCACCAGTATACGGTCCGCGCGGACGACCGTGAGGCGCTCCGCGACCACCTCGCCGACTGCGGCGTCGACACCGGCGTGTACTACCCCGTCCCGATTCACAAACAGCCGGCCTACGCGGACGTTCGGGCGTCGCTCCCGGTCGCGGAACGGGCGGCCGACCGCGTGCTCTCACTGCCGGTACACCCCGGGCTGTCGCCGGAGGACCTGGACGTGATCGCGGACGCCGTGGCGTCCTTCGAGCCCGCGCGCTCGGACGCGGCCACTGAACGGACGGTGATAGACTCGTGACGCGGACACCACTCAGGACTGGCGTCGTCGGCGTCGGGAGCATGGGTCGCAACCACGCCCGCGTCTACCGCGAACTCGCGGGCACGACGCTGGTCGGCGTCGCCGACGCGGACCCCGCCGCTGCCGACAGCGTCGCCACCGAATACGAGGCCGAACCGTACGCGACAGCCGCGCTCCTCGACCACGTGGATGCGGTGTCGGTGGCAGTACCGACTCCCTTCCACGCGTCCGTCGTCGAACGCTGTATCGAGGCTGGCGTCGACGTGCTCGTCGAGAAACCGTTCGTCGAGGATCCCCAGCGCGGCCGCGAACTCGCGGCCGCTGCCGAAGCGGCCGGCGTCGTTATCCAGGTCGGGCACGTCGAGCGATTCAACCCCGCCGTCCGGACGCTGGCCTCCATCGTGCCGGACCTCGACGTCATGGCCGTGACTGCCGACCGGCTCAGCCCGCCCGACGACCGCGACATCGGCGACGGCGTCGTCTACGACCTGATGATCCACGACATCGACGTGGTCTGCTCGCTGCTGGACGCCGACCCGGTGTCGCTGTCGGCCACGAGGGCCGCCGACGGCGAGTACGCGACCGCGACGTGTCAATTCGACGGGGGCGTGCTGGCGTCGCTGACTGCCAGCCGCGTCACCCAGCAGAAGGTCCGGAAACTCGCGATTACGGCCCGCGAGTGTCGCGTGACCCTGGATTTCCTCGACCAGTCCGTGGAGATTCACCGGAGTTCCACCCCGGAGTACGTCTCCGCGAACGGCGACCTCCGGCACCGCGTCGAGAGCGTGATCGAGCGCCCGCTGGTCGAGCACGCCGAACCCCTGAAGCGGGAGCTGGCGGCGTTCGCCGACGCCGTCCGGGACGGCACCGACCCCGTCGTGACCGCCGACGACGGCGTTCGCGCCGTCGAAATCGCGAGCCGCATCGCCGACGGCATCCCGGCCGAGGACCACAGGGAGGTGCGGCAGTGAGTCGCACACTGTACGGGTCGCGGGCCGCCCCCGCGGTCCAGCGCCAGTGGTTCAAATCCGGGGCCGTCCCGGTCGCGGTCTACGGGCTCGGGAAGATGGGGCTGCCGCTGGCGGCCGTCTACGCCGAGAACACGGGCAACGTCACGGGCGTCGACATCGACGAATCCGTCGTGGCTGCGATCAACGACGGGGACTGCCCCGTGGCTCGCGAACCCGGGTTGCCGTCGCTCGTCGAGTCGCTGGCCGCGCGCGACGCACTCCAAGCGACGACCGATTCCCGGCGCGCCCGGGAGGCCAGCGTGCACGTCCTCATCGTTCCGACGCTCGTCGACGACGACAACGACCCCGATCTCTCGGCGCTCACCGACGTCGCGGGAGACGTCGCTGCCGGCCTGGACCCGGGCGACGTCGTGATCGTGGAGTCCACCGTGCCGCCGCGTACGTGCGTCGACGTTCTCCGCCCGCTGCTCGAGGACGCCAGCGGCGTCCCGCGGCACTCGTTCGGCCTCGCGTTCTGTCCGGAGCGGACGTCCAGCGGCCGCGCGCTCCGGGACGTCCGCGGCTCCCACCCCAAAATCGTCGGGGGCGTCGACGACGAGAGCACCCGGGTCGTCGGACTCGTCTACGGCGTCTTGGTCGACAACGACGTCATCCCGGTCGCGGACGCGACGACCGCTGAGGCCGTGAAAGTGTTCGAGGGCCTCTACCGGGACGTGAACATCGCGCTGGCGAACGACCTCGCGCGGCTCACCGACGAACTCGACATCGAGGTGCGCGACGCCATCGACGCCGCGAACACCCAGCCCTTCTGCGACATCCACACGCCCGGTCCCGGCGTCGGCGGGCACTGCATCCCGTACTACCCGTACTTCGTCTTGCACTGGCTGCAGACCGAGACTCCCACGCTCTCGACGGCGCGCCGGGTGAATGACTCGATGCCGGGGTTCGTCGCAGACCGCGTCGCCGAGGGCCTCGCAGCGAGCGAGCCGAACGACGGCGATGCGGCCGACGCTCGCGGCACCGTCGACGCGTACGTCACCGACGGCGGCGCAATCGAGGACACGACGGTCGCAGTGCTCGGATTGACCTACCGGTCGGGCGTCGCCGAGACCCGTGCGAGCCCCGGGGTCGACGTCTGCGACCTCCTCGCGGACCGCGGCGCCACCGTCTACGCCGCAGACCCACTCGTGGAGGCGTCTGGCGTCCGAGCGGAGCACGTCGCAATCGACGAACTCCGGGACTGCGACCTGGACGCCGCAGTGCTCGCGACGGCGCACGACGAGTTCGACGCCGTCGACTGGTCGGCCTTCGACCCGCTGGTCGTGGTCGACGGCCACGACGCACTCGACGTCGCCGGCACCGACCACCGAGTGTACACCGTCGGGAGGGGGTGGCGATGACCACCGGCGGCAGGGCTGGCCCGGCGATTCCGATTTGCCCGACCTCTTCGACTGACTCGACTGGTCCGATTAGCCGGACCTCTCCGACTGACTCGAGTGGTCCGATTCGCCCGACTCCGCCACCTGTCTCGGATGACCGGGGAATCCCGGGGTGGTCGTTGTGAGCGCCGAATTCTCCACGGCGGCGTACGTCGACCTCCTCGACGCCATCCGCCAGGCAGGCTACACGTGTCTGCCCGTCCGCGAGTACCTCGCTCGCGACAGCCTCCCGGAGCGATTCGTCGTGTTGCGCCACGACGTCGACCGGAAACCCGGGAACGCCGAACGGATGGCTCGCCTGGAAGCGGACCGCGGCGTCTCCAGCACGTACTACTACCGCACGAGTACGTTCACGCCCGACCGCGTCGACGTGGTCGAATCCCTCGGCCACGAAGTCGGCTACCACTACGAGGACTACGTGGAAGCCGACGGCGACGTCGGCCTCGCGCACTCGCTGTTCGCGAACAACCTCCGCGTGTTCCGCCGGGACTGCGACGTCGACACCGTCTGTATGCACGGCAACCCGCTCTCACCACACGACAACCGCGAGATGTGGACCGCGCCCGCCGCGCCGGGGTTCGGCGAGTACGACCTCCTCGGGGAGGCGTACCTCTCGATGGACTTCGCGGACGTGACGTACTACTCGGACACGGGCCGGACGTGGCGCGACGGCCCCCTCAAGATCAAAGACCACACCATGGACGACGGCCGGAAGACCGTCTCCGCGGACACCACGACAGACCTCGCCGCGCTCTTCCGCCGCCGGGGCGTCGACCGGGCGTGCGTGCTCGCACACCCCGAGCGGTGGGCGGACTCGCTACCGGAACTGGTGGCCGCGCGCTCCAAGGACCGCGCGGTCAACCTCGTGAAACGCGGCATGCACCTCCTCGACTACGGCGCGTCGAACTCCTGACACACCACTATGACGACACTCACAATCGGCCTCGACGGCGCGAACTGGGACCTGATCGGCCCGTGGCTCTCAGCGGGCCGCCTTCCGAACCTCCAGCGACTCGTCGACGACGGCGTCGGCGGCGTCTCCGAGAGCTGTCTGCCGCCGCTGACCGTGCCGAACTGGAAGTGCTACGCCACCGGCAAGAACCCGGGGAAACTGGACGTCTTCCGGTTCGACCGCATCGACACCGCGAACCGCGACCACGTCTTCCACGACGCCACGGACTTCAAGAGCGCCGAACTCTGGGACTACCTCAACGACGACGGCCTGACCGCGGGCGTCATCAACAAGCCGTCGACGTACCCGCCGAAGGACGTCGACGGGTTCGTCGTCGCGGGCGGCCCGGACGCCTCCGAGACGACGTACCGCTCGCTGGAATCCGGGTTCGCGACGCCGCCGGACGTCGAGGCGTTCCTCCGCGACGAACTGGACTACGCGGTCCATCCGAGCCCGATGATTTCGCCGACACAGACGGGGGCGGCGGAGGTCGAGGCTGTGCTGGACCTCGTGGACCTCCGGTTCGAGGCGGCCGAACGCCTGCTGGAGCGCGAGGCCCCGGACTTCCTCCACCTGACGGTGTTCTACAGCATGGCGCTCCAGCACTACTTCTTCAACACCGACCCGGTGCGCCGGGCGTGGGAGCGCATCGACGACCACCTCGGCCGCTTCCTCGACGACGGCCACGACGTCCTCGTGATGAGCGACCACGGCACCTGGCCGGTCGAGACGGTGTTCTACCTGAACGTCTGGCTCGCGGAGCACGGCTACCTCGAGACGCAGGCGGGCGTCGACTCCGCGCTTTGCCGCGCCGGCATCACGAAGGAGCGAGCGCTCGCGGTGGCGAAACGCCTCAGCATGGCCGACACGCTCGGCCGCGTCGTCCCCGAGCGCATCCAACGGCTGGTGCCGTGGGCGGAGGGCGTGAAACGCGACCGCGTGCTCTCCGTTCTGGACTGGGAGCAGACGACCGCCGTCGCCAGCAATCAGGGGCCGCTGTACCTCACGATTCCCAGCGACGACCCGCGATACGACCACGTTCGGGACGGCCTGATCAGAGACCTGGAGGCGGCGACCCATCCGGAGACCGGCGCCTCGCTCGTGAACGCAGTCCACCGCGGGGAACAGTACTACAACGGTCCCTACGCCGAGAACGCGCCGGACCTGATCGTCGACCAGGGCGAGAACGTCCACGTCAGCGACGCCATCGGGCCGGACGAGGCAGTCGCCGACAGCGGCGTCTGGAAGGGCGGGAACATGCCAGCGGGCATCTTCCTGTTCTCCGGTCCGAGTTTCCGCGCGGAGGGACTGACGCGGCGCGCGTCCATCACGGACCTCGCGCCGACGCTGCTGCACTCGATGGGCTCGGCAGTCCCGACGGACGTCGACGGCGACGTCCTGGACGTGTTCGCGCCCGACTCGGAGCCAGCGAACAGGGACGTAGCGACCCGGCCGCCGCTCTCGGGCACACGAGAAGACGACGCCAGCGACGCGGCGGCGGTCGAACAACGCCTCGCGGACCTCGGTTACCTGGAGTGATGCGCGTCCTGGTCGATGTCACGCACCCGGCGCACGTCCACCTCTTCCGGAACGCGATTGACGCGTTCCGCGAGCGCGGGCACGCGGTCCACGTGGCGTCCCGCGAGAAGGACGTGACGACCGACCTCTTGGACGCCCACGGCATCGACCACACCGTCCTCTCCCGGAAACGCGCCGGACTGCTCGGCGTCGCTCGCGAGTGGAGCGGGCGCGAATTCCGCTTGCTCCGGTTCGCGGCTCGCTTCGACCCGGACGTCGTGCTCAGTCGCCTGAACCCGGCGGCCGCACACGTCTCCTCGGCGCTCGGAACACCGAACGTGGTCTTCCACGACACGGAGGTCGCGGGGCTGCTCGACCGCGTCACCGCACCGTTCGCGGCGGTCGTGGCGACACCCGCCTGTTTCGACCGCGACCTGCCCGCGCCACACGTCCGCTACGAGGGGTTTCACGAACTCGCGTACCTCCACCCGGCGCGGTTCACGCCCGACCCCGACGTGCTCCGGGAGGCCGACGTCGACCCAGCGGAACCGTACTCGGTCGTCCGCCTCGTCGCCGGCGACGCCCACCACGACGGCGGCACGGCGAGTTTCTCTCGAGACGCCGTCGAGGAACTCCTCGGACGCCTCGCTGCCCACGGCGAAGTCTACGTCTCCAGCGAGGGGTCGGTCCCGTGGGGGGACGACGCGTCCGCTCCGCCGGTGTCCGTCGACGGGCTGCACGACCTGCTGGCGTTCGCGGACGCCTACGTCGGTGACTCCTCGACGATGGCGACGGAAGCCGGCGTGCTCGGGACGCCCGCGGTCCGGTACGACCCCCTGGACAGCGACATGGGGAACTTCCGCGCGCTGGCGGAGTACGGTCTCGTGGAGTCCACGACCAGCGAACGGACCGCCGTCGACCGCGCCGTCGAACTGGCCGCCGACTCGGACGCGTCGCGGCGGTGGCGGCGGCGCCGACGCCACCTGCTCGCGGACAACGTCGACCTCACCGCGTTCGTGGTGGAACTCACCGAGGAGGTGGGGGCGCCGTGAGCGGGAACGAATCCGGCGCGGCGGACTATCCCGGCCTTCAGGCCGACGAGCGGCCGATTCCGGACGGCTACGAGTTCGCGCTGCTGCTCACGCACGACGTCGACCGCCCCTACAAGACCTACCAGTCGCTGTACTACGCGCTCACCGACGCGGGGAACCGTCGCTACCACCTCTCGTCGATGCTTCCGAGCACGGACCCGTACTGGCAGTTCGACCGCGTGATGGCGATCGAGCGCGACCTCGGCGTGCGGTCGGCGTGGTACTTCCTCGTGGAGCAACGGCTCCAGGACCGCCCGCTCCGGGAGTGGCTGACACTGGACGCCTGGCGGCTGTACGCCGGCCGGTACTCGATGGACAATCCGCGGATCCGTGCGGTGGTCGACGACCTGGCGGACGGCGACTGGGAGGTCGGCCTCCACGGGTCCTACCACTCTCCGCGGGACCGCGACCGCCTCCGTGCGGAGAAGCGCGCCGTCGAGGACGTGCTCGGCGACAGGGTCACTGGTGTCCGCCAGCACTACCTCAATCTCGCGGTTCCCGAGACGTGGCACCACCACCGCGCGGTCGGCCTCCAGTACGACGCGAGCCTCGGCAGCAGCGACGACTACGGGTTCCAGCACGGCTACGGCGTGAAGCGCCCGTTCGACGACGATTTCGTCGTCTTCCCGCTGACGATCATGGAGCAGTCGCTCCCCGACCCCGGCGCGGACTTCGACACGGCGTTGGCGGCCTGCGAGTCCGTGCTCCAGGAGGCCCGCGAGAACGACGCCGTCGCCTCGGTGCTGTGGCACCCGCGTCACTTCAGCGAACGCGACTTCCCCGGCTACGGCCGCCTCTACCGCACGCTCGTCGAACGCGCACTCGACCTCGGAGCGTGGGTGGGGTCGCCGGGCGCGTTCTACGAGGTCGCCGACCTGTCGTCCCCGCCCGGTGGCACCGAGAACGACGCCGGTGGATCGGCCCTCCGGACGCACCGTCTCGAGGACAGCACCACGTAACGATTGGCGCGGCCTCCAGGAGCGGCCGGAGGGAATCGGCTGTCGGGCGGAGTAGGTGGAACCAACTACTGGGACGCTGCGAGTGAGCCGCGGACGGCGGCGATGAAGTGGGGGTGGTGGTGCTATCGACGCCTGAAACGCTGTCCGGAGCTCTCTGCCGGCGGAAATATTGTATTAATTATATAACAGTTGGGGAAAGTCGCGTAAGCCGGCCGTACTAGCCACGAAACGGCGTATGGTGCCTATTACTTTAGCTGACACACATCAACGATGGCGTGGATTGTGTGCTCCCCGACTGCCCCAGACGCTCGCGTGCTCGTTCTCGACGGCGACAGCCAGGCGTCCCTGAGCGTCGTCTCGTCGCTCGGGTCCCGCGGCGTCGACGTCACGGTCGGTGCTGCGGCCGAGAACTCGATCGGGCGCTACTCGCGGTACGTCGACCGGGAGTACGTGCATCCCGAGCCTAGCGAGCGACCTGTCGCGTTCGCGAACGAGCTATTCGACTTCCTGACGCGGACCGACCACTTCGCGGTCATCCCCACGCGCGACGACACTACCACAGTCGTCTCCCGGAACAAACAGCGACTCGCAGACACCGGCACGCACGTCGGCGTCGAGGACTGGGAGCGATTCCAGCGCGTCGCGAACAAAGCCCGCACCTTCGCGTTCGCCACCGACCTCGACGTCCCCACGCCGGAGACGCACGCACCCGCTTCGCTGGCCGACGTCGAAGCAATCGCCGACGACGTCGCCTATCCCGTCATCGTGAAGTCCCGGAGCAAACACGTCGCGGACAGCCACGGCCGCCTCTACACGCACGAAGTCGGCAGCAACGACTACGCCGACTCCCCGGCCGACCTCCTCGAAACGTACGAGCGACTGCGCAACGCTAGCGAGGGCACCCGGAACGAACCACCGCTCGTCCAGGAGTGCATCCCCGGACAGACCACCACCACCGTCGGTCTCGCCCGCGAGGGCGAACTGCTCGCGCACTTCCAGGAACGCCGCCTCCGCACCACGCCCGCGTCCGGGGGGAGTTCGACGCTGATTCGCGGGTTCCGCGACGACAGGATGCTCGCGTACGCCCGCACCGTCGTCGCCGAAATCGACTGGACCGGGCCGATCCAGGTGGAGTTCATGTGGACGCCCGACGGGGAGTTCTACCTCGTGGAAGTCAACGGCCGGTACTGGGGGTCGCTGCCGCTCGCGGTCGCCAGCGGCGTCGACGTCCCGTGGCTGCACTACTCGCTGCTCGCAGGCGAGAAGCCGTGCGTCCCGGGTTGCTACCGAGACGACGTCGTCCAGCAGCGACTCCTCTACGGCGACCTGAAGTGGCTCGCCGAACAGCTCGCTGACGGGAATCCCGCGGCCATCGGGCCGTTCCTCCAGGCGCTCGCGACGACTAGTCAGGTGTTCGTGCGGCCGTCGGACCCCCTGACCACGCTCGCGGCGCTCCGGCAGGCGGCCGAGCTCGGCGTCGAAGCGCTGCAGGCGGAACTCCGCGACGTCTTCCCAGACCGCGAGCCACCGAGCACGCCGGATGACAAGCCAATTCAGGTCGAACAGGGTCGTCGATAGAGCACGTCCCCGACGGAAAGCGCGGCGTCGTGCCCGCCGTTCGGACGTGTTCCGGTGGGTAGGAAGGTGATAACAATTGAGCCACGGGAACCCACCGCTGGCAATGGAGATTCGACAACTCTCGCTGGCCGAGTGGGGGGACGCCCTCCCCGACTCGGGGTTCGAGGTGTTCCACACGCCCGCGGCCCTCAGCGTGCTCGCGGACCACTCCAACGGCGAGCTGCGGCTGTACGGCGGCTTCAAGGGAGAACAGCCCGTCGGCTTGTTCCCGGTCGTAGTGCAGGACCGTGCCGTCGGGCGCGCCACGCTGTCGCCGCCGCCCGGGTTCGCCGTGCCCAGGCTCGGCCCGCTGGTGATGCCCGTCAGCCCGAAACGACGGAAACGCGAGCAGGTCAACGGCCGGTTCGCTGAACGGGTCCTCGCGGAACTCGACGTGGACGCGTCGACGACGCTGTTCCGGACGGTCTGCCCGACGTCGTACCCCGACCCGCGGCCGTTCGTGTGGTCTGACCTCTCGCTGGACACCTCGTTCACGTACCACCTCGACGTCGACGAGGACCCTGACGCGATGTTGTCCTCGTTCAGCAAGAGCCTCCGGCGGGAAATCCGGGACGGCCTAGACCTCGACGTCACTGTCGCGGTCGACGGCGAGGACGCCGTCCGCCAGGTGTTCGAACAGACCCGCGCCCGGTACGAGGAACAGGACCGCGGCTTCACGCTGGAGTGGTCGTACGTCAGCGACCTCGCGCGTGCACTGGCCGCAGACGACCGCTGCCGCACGTACGTCGTGCAAACGGCGGACGGGGACTTCCTCTCGGGGATGATCGTCCTCTACAGCAACGACGCGGCGTACTACTGGCTCGGCGGCGCGCGCACCGTCCACGAGGGCACGAGCGTGAACAGCCTCCTCCACTGGCGCGTCATCTGCGACATCGCGGACGGGGACCCGCGTGAGTCGGTGGACACCTACGACCTGATGGGGGCGAACACGGAGCGGCTCTGCCGGTACAAGAGCAAGTTCGGCGCGGACCTCGCGCCGTACTACGCCCTCGAGTCCAGCGGTCCGGGGATGACCGCCGCAAAGACCGCCTACCGCCTGGTGAGCAGGTAGCCGCCGTGCGAGTGCTCAACCTCGTCCCGAACAGCGACTCGCGGTTCTTCCAGCAGCAGGTCGCCGTGCTCGGGGAGCGCGGCGTCGACCAGACGACGCTGACGGTTCCGGGCCGCCGGGACTACGAGGACGGCGAGACGTCGGGCAGGTCCCCGCTGGCGTACGCCCGCTTGTACCCCAGCGTCCTCGGCGCGTCCTTCGACGACTACGACCTGGTGCACGCGAACTACGGACTGACGGCGCCGCACGCGGTCCTCCAGCCGAACCTCCCGGTGGTCGTCTCCCTATGGGGGACTGACCTGTTCGGGAAGTACGGCTGGGTGAGCAAGCTCTGCACGCGGCTCGCCGACGAGGTCGTCGTGATGTCCCCGGCGATGGCGGCGGAACTCGATACCGACGCCCACGTCATCCCGCACGGCGTCGACCTCGCCCGGTTCCAGCCAGCGCCCCAGGACGACGCCAAGAACCGCCTCGGGTGGCGCGACGACGTCTACCACGTCCTGTTTCCGTATCCGCCCGAACGCAGCGTCAAAGACTATCCGAGGGCGGACCGAATCGTTGACACCGTCGACGGCGAACTCGACGCCCCCGTCGTGTTGCACACGGTCACCGGCGTCCCGCACGACCAGATGCCGACGTACATGAACGCCGCAGACGTCCTTCTCGTGACCTCGCGACGGGAGGGATCACCGAACGCGGTGAAGGAGGCCCTGGCGTGCAACCTCCCCGTGGTCTCCACCGACGTCGGCGACGTCGACGCGCGACTCGACGGCGTCACGCACTCTCACGTCTGTACCTCCGACGCCGGCCTCGCCGCCGCCGTCGCGACGTCCTCCGAGCGAACGAGCGGTCGAACGGCCGGAAGGCCGCCCGCGAAATCAGCGTCGAACGGACCAGCGAACGACTCCACGGAGTCTACGAGACGGTCGTCGATGCGGCCTGACCACAGTCGTCGGGGGCGAGCGTCTTCCCAGACGCGACGGATAGCACGCCACTCCCGGCACCGCAGTCTCGCGCGGGAATCACCGGACTGCGGGACGTCGGCGGCGGCGCCTGCCGGCTATACGGTCCGCATAACAATCCTCGCAGCCGTGCGACTGCAAGCCACGACTCGTGGAGGTCTCACGTGAGCACCACTGACCGCGTCCGGAAACTCGCGCTCCTCGCAGGGTCCGTGGCGCTGACTGTCGCCGTCCTCGCAGCCCACAACAGCCCCGCCGCCGCCTACGAGCTGTCCATCTACGCGTCGACTCCCGCGATGGTCTGGGGCGGCGTGGCTGCGGCGTTCCTCTCGGGGGCGCTCGTCGCCTTCACCGCGCGCGTTCGGAGCGGCGTCTGGGCCGCTGCCGTCGGCCTCGTTGGCGGCGCCACGCTCACCGTCTTCGGGTTGCCGCTGCTCCGCGGTTACGAGTTCTACGGCGTCGGTGACTCCCTGAGCCACGTCGGCTGGGCCCGGGAGATCGCGGCCGGAGCCCACGACCCCACGAACCTCCTCTACCCAGGCGTCCACTCGCTGACCGTCTTCGTCGGGCGCGTCGCGGACGTCCCGATGACCCAAGCGAACATGGTCGTCGCATTGGTCGCGATTCCGTTCGTATTCCTGCTGTTCGTCCCGCTGGCAGCCGAACTGATCGCAGCCACGCCGCGGGCGTACACGGTCGGCTTGCTCGTCGCCGCGCTGTTCGTCCCCATCAACAACGTCTCCGTCCACCCGAACACGCACCCGGCGAGCCAGGCAATCCTGTTGTTCGCGTTCCTGCTGTACCTCGCGCTCGCGTACACCACCGGCGATCTCGACGCCGGACGCGGGGACGAGTCTCGTGACTCCGCCGGTGGACGCGGGGACAGAATCCACAGGTCCGCTGGTGGACGCGGGGACTCGACAGCGTCACCCTGGCTAGTCCTCGGGACCGGGACGGGCGTCCTCCTCGTGCTCGCGTCGGCCGCTGTGGTCTTCGTCCACCCACAGCAGGCGCTGAACGTCGCGCTCGTGTTCGCCGCAATCGCTGCCGTCCAGTTTCTCGCCCGGCGATTCGCCGCGAACCGGGCCCTCGCCGCTCACCGGCCGCTGTACGTTCACACGGCCGTTCTGCTGGCCGTGTTCTTCGCGTGGACGCCGCGGTTCGACCGCGCACAGGGAGCGTTCACCGGGACCATCGAGAGTCTCGTCCAGTCCGGCCCCTCCGCGGGCGGAGTCGTGTCCCAGCGGTCGGCGTCGCTGACTGTCGTCGGCGGGAGCCTCCCCGAACTGTTCGGGAAACTGTTCGGTGTCGCGACGGTGTGCTCGGCGCTCGCTGCGGGGCTGCTCGGTGTCGGCCTCTACCGCCGCTACCGCGATTCCGACGCCCTCGTCGGCTACGTCGGGGCGGGCCTCGTCCCGGTCGTCGGTGTCTTCCTCGTGGTGCTGGCGTCGAATGCCGGGGACATGTACTTCCGCTATCACGGGTTCATCATGGTGCCCGTGAGCATCCTGGCCGCCGCCGCGCTGGCCCGCGCCCGGAACTGGGCCGCACACCGAGGCGCCGCGCGCGCCGGCGCGGCCATCGTCGTCGTGCTCCTTCTGGGGCTGGCACCGGTCGGTGCGGTCGCGATCCACCCGTCGCCGTACGTTTACCAGCCGACCAAGCACGTCACGGCAGCCGAACTCGACGGCTTCGGGTCCGCGTTCGAGTACCGCGAGGACGGCGTCGAGTTCGCGGGCGTGCGCGGCGGACCGCGGCGCTTCGTGGACTACCACTACGGCACGGAGCGCGCGCGGACGACGCTCTCGTTCCCCGGCTACAGGGACGCCATCCCGCCGGGAGTGTTCGCCGCGGGGAACTACACGGACGCGTTCGGCGACCCCCGATACATCGTGCTCACCGAGCGCGACTACGAACGCGAAGTCGGCCTCTACGGCGGCTTCAGGCACCCCGAATCAGGGTTCAGTGCGTTCGAAACCGCGCCCGGCGTGAATCACGTCCGCACCAGCGACGGGGTCGACGTGTACGTCGTCCGGGAGGACGACGCGTAGATGTCGCTCGTCGACCGCATCGCTCGCGGCGTGAAGGCAATGCTGGGGGCGAGGGTGCTCAACCTCGCGTCGAACGGCGTCCTCATCGTGTTGTTGACCCGGGTGCTGTTGGACCCCGAGCAGTTCGGCCAACTGAACTTCGTGCTGTCCGCGCTCGGCGTCGTCACCATCCTCGCCACCCTCGGCCTGCCGAAGTCGGCCGCGCGGTACGTCACCGAGTTCTCGGAGACCGACCCCGGCCAGGTCCCGCACGTCGTCCGGAAGTCCCTGACGTTCATTCTCGCGCTCGTCGTCGTCGTCGCCGGCGGCACGCTGCTCCTGGGTCGACCCGTCGCGAACGCGCTCGGGACGCCCTCCCTCGTGCCGTTCCTGCTCGCGGGCAGTCTCTTCGTCGCTGCGCGGGCGCTCACCAAATACTTCTCCGCGCTGTTCCAGGGATTCAACCGCGTCACGTACAGCGCGACGGTCTCCGCGGTGACCAGCGTCAGTCGCCTGCCGCTGGTCGCCGGGTTCGTCGTCCTCGGATTCGGCGTCGGCGGCGCGCTCTACGGGTACGTCGCGAGCTTCGCGCTCGCGGCCGGCGTCGGCGGGTACCTCGCGTACACGCGCTTCTACACCGGCTACGAGGCGGCTGACGCGCCCGCCGACGACCTCTCGAAGCGCCTGCTGGAGTACAGCGTCCCCCTGACGGCGACCCGCGGCGCGAACGTCCTCGACAAGAAAGTCGACACGCTGCTCGTGGGCGTCCTCCTGAACATGACCGCGGTCGGCTACTACACCATCGCCAAACAGGTCTCGGACTTCGTCTCCGCGCCGGCGTCGTCGTTCGGGTACACGGTCTCCCCGGCGCTCGGCGAACAGTCCTCGAAAGACCAGACCGAGCGCGCGGCGAAGCTCTACGAGCAGTCCCTCCAGTACGTCCTGCTCGCGTACGTCCCCGCCGTCGTCGGCCTGATTCTCGTCGCCGACCCGATGGTGCGCTACGTCTTCGGGAGCGATTACCTGGGCGCCGTCCCGGTCCTCCAGGTGTTCAGCGGGTTCATGCTCGTCAACGCCGTCAACAAGGTGACCAGCGACGGCCTCGACTACCTCGGTCGGGCGCGCTCCCGCGCCGTCATCAAGTCCGCGATGGCCGTCTCGAACGCCGGCCTGAACCTCCTGTTGATCCCCGTCCTCGGCGTCGTCGGCGCCGCCGTCGCCACGGTCATCACGTACACGGTCTACACGCTCTCGAACGTCTACTTCATCCACCAGGAGCTGACGATTCGCTTCGGCTTCGTGCTTCGACGGCTCGCCGTCACGTGCCTGGTCACGGTCGCGATGGCGGCGGCCGTCTGGCTGGCGCTGCCCTACGTCACGGGGCTGTTGACGCTGTTCGGCGCTGTGTTCCTCGGCTTCGGCACCTGGGCCGCGCTCTCCGTCGCTGGCGGCATCCTCGACGTGAAACGGGTCGCGAAACTGCTCACGTAGCCCCGACGAACGACCAGCGGGAACTCCGGGGCTAATCACTCCATAACAAACCCCGCGTTCGGCGAGCCAACGGATATGTCACTGCCGGGCGCAGCCCACCTCGACACGCCATCCGATCAGCCGGCGCTCTCCGGCGAGACAGTTCTCGTCACCGGAGGCGCCGGGTTCGTCGGCAGCCACATCGCCGACGCGCTCGCGGACGCCTGCGACGTGCGCGTCCTCGACGACTTCTCCACCGGTGACCGCGAACACGTCCCGCCGGCCGCGTCCGTCGTTGAGGGCGACGTCCGGGACGCCGATACCGTCGCGGAGGCGATGGCTGACGTCGACGTGGTCTTCCACGAGGCGGGCCTCGTGAGCGTCCCGAAGTCAGTCGAGCAGCCGGCAGTCAGCCACGACGCGAACGTCGCGGCGACGCTGAACGTCCTGGAGGCGGCACGCCGCGAGGACGCCCGCGTCGTGGCGGCTTCCAGCGTCGCCGTCTACGGGACCCCCAGCGAGGTCCCGATTCACGAGCGAGCCCCCAAGGAGCCGACGTCGCCGTACGGCATCGACAAGCTCGCCCTGGACCACTACACGCGCCGGTATCACGACCTCTACGGTCTCGAGACGGTCGCCTTGCGGTACTTCAACGTCTACGGGCCGCGGCAGTCCGGCGGCCAGTACAGCGGGGTCGTCACGGCCTTCCTCGAACAGGCCCAGTCAGGGCAGCAGTTGACCGTGCACGGCGACGGGACCCAGACGCGGGACTTCGTGCACGTCTCCGACGTCGTGCGCGCGAATCTCGCGGCCGCGACCACCGACCACGTCGGCCGCGCGTTCAACGTCGGCACCGGCCGGAGCATCCAGATCCGGGCGCTCGCGACCCTGGTCCGCGACGTCACCGGGTCGCCGTCCAGCGTCGTCCACACCGACCCGCGGACGGCTGACGTTCAGCGGAGCGAGGCGGACGTCACGCGGGCACGCCGCCAGCTCGGCTTCGAATCGGCGGTCCGACTCGAGGAGGCCTGCGGGACCTCGTCGAGCGAGCGGCCCCAGTGCAGTGACCGCCTCCAGGCTGTCCGCGGCGTATGGACGGTTCGCGGCGGCTTCTCGAGGCGGCAGCGACTCGACAGGCGGCGTGGAGTCCACGTCGAGTGGGACGACTGCGCTCGTTCCCACCGGCCACGAGGCGGCCAGCTACGTGACCGTCAGGTCGCTGGCGCGCCGCGGCGTCGACACCATAATCGCGTCCGAGAAGGACGGCGTCCCGGCTGCGGCGTCCCGCTTCTGTTCGGAGTCGGTCTCGCTTCCGGACCCCCGCGAGCACCTGCTCGTCTACCGGAACGCCCTCCTCGACCTCGCGGAGCGCGAGGACGTCGCCACGGTCATCCCCGTCCGTCCCGAGGACGGCTACCTATTGTCCAGGTACGACGACGCGTTCGCGAACTTCGTCTCGCTGCCGGTGCCGTCGATGCGGCAACTCGAGCGCGTCCACGACCGCCTCGCTCTCGCTGACGCCGCAGCGACCGCCGGCGTCCCCGTCCCTGAGACGCGGCCGCTGTCGGCCGTCTCCGACTGGACGGAGCCGCTGCTCGTGAAGTCCCGGTTCAACGTCCTCGCGGACGCATACCTCGAGGACCTCGGCCCCGAGGACGTCGACGTGGTGAAGGACCTCGTGCACGTGGACGCCGCTGAACCTCCGGAACGGACGGTGCTCAGACGAACGATGCGCCACGAACCAATCGTCCAGGAGTTCATCCCGAAGGACGGCGAGTTCGTGGTCGGTGCGCTCTACGACCACGGCACGCCCCTGTTGACGTTCCAGCACGAGCAGATCCGCGGAACGTCGTACACGGGCGGCGGCGGAGTCTACCGGAAGTCGATGTACGACCCCGAACTGGACGCGGTCGCCCGGGACCTGCTCGCGGAACTGGACTGGCACGGCCTGGCCTGCATCGAGTACATGCGGCACGCGAGGACGGGCGAGTACGTGCTCACCGAGATCAATCCGCGGCTCTGGCAGTCGCTGCCGGTCGCGGTGCGTGCCGGTGCCGACTTCCCGTACGCCTACTGGCTGCAGGCGACAGGTCGCGGCGACGAGATCGTCGACGACTACGAATTCGGCGTCGGCAGCCATCTGTTGCACGGCGAACTCGGCTATCTCCTGAGCGTCCTCACGGAGGCGTCACCGCACGTCGAACGGCCGTCGGTAGCGCGGACGTTCATGGACGTGGCGTCGTCGTGCATCAGCGACCCGCACTTCGACTACGCGGCTGCCGACGACCCGGGGCCGTTCCTCGCGGGTGTCAGGTCGAAACTCCCGTTCTGAGGCGTCACGCGACCCTGCCGGTGCGCCGTCGCAAGGGGCCGCCGGACCCGACGCTGCCGAACTCGAGTGCCGCCACGTCGGGGTGGTCGCCGAGGTGTTCGACGGCGGGGTCCCCTCGGACGTAGGCGTCTCTGGTGGCCTGCCAGTCGGCGTGCCGCCGGAGCACGCGAACCGGCACGGCGTCCAGACCCAGGAGTTTCACGATGGACAGCCGGTTCCGGCCGTCGTCGAACAGGAGTTCGCCGTCGCGGGCGACGTGCACCGATATCTCGTGTTTGAACCGCTCGGTCTTGAGCGTGTCCTGGGTGGCCAGTGGGTCGACGGCCTCGCCGGCGGCGAGTTCGGCCTGTGTCTTGTAGCCCTCCTCGGCGATGGTCTCGTAGAGCGCGTCGAGTTGCTCGCAGCGCCGCTCGAAGTCGGCGCGCGTCGTACAGCCCCACTGTTCGCGGCCCGCCTCGATGTCGCCGACGATGCGGTCGTAGAAGTCGGTCTCGGCCCACGGAACGCCGTCCTCGAAGTGCCGCTCGTACGCGCGATACACGTCCATGTCCTCGAAGCGCGTGTCCGTCTGGTCCCAGTCGCCGGCGACGACCAGGCCCGCGTGCCGGAACTTCGGCGCCGAGAACCCCCGAACGCGCTCCACGTCGTCTGGGTCCACGGTGAGCAGGCGGTAGGGTCTGATCGGTGCGTCGTACCGCAGCCTGTTGGCCGCGACTCTCGCCGCAACGTGTCCGCGTGCGTACGCGTCTCGGAGACGAAGCAGGACCCGCTCTAGTTCCGGTTGGCGGTCCACGAGACGCTTACCGAACGAGCGCACGAGCCCGTCGACCGTTTCGCCGATGCCGTTCGCTACCATCGGTTCCAGTGTGTCCGAGTGGTCACTCGTCGTCCCGGCCGAGTGTCGGTTCGACGGGATGGCTCCCCCGCGACTCCGGGCTGGCGGCGGCATTCCGAATCTCCCCCATGAGGTACATCGTCCAGCGGGACTCCGAGAGCGGCACTGGCAGCTGGTCCGGGTCGCCGCCGAGGAGGGCTCGCGACTCCGCGTCGTTCTGGTAGTAGTGCGCGTTCAGGAGGCGCAGCGTGTGCCAGTCGTCCTCGTTGCGCTTGCGCTTGAGGACCGCGCGAGCGTTCGCGACGGTGCCAGTCAGGCGGTCGCCCGCTTCGTCGAGGTTGTTCATCGCCCGGGCCGCCGCGGACGCCTTGTAGTCGCGGTCGTGCTCCACGAGCGTCTGCGAGATCAGGTCCGCCGTGAGCGACTTCTCAGAGCCGTGGACGAGCACGCGCCTGACGGGTCGCGTCCCGCCGAGGACCTTCGTCGTACACAGCACGTCGTTCTCGGTGACGTACTGCAGTTGTGCGCTGTCGTAGGCGAACTCCCGGTCGTAGTCGCCGAACAGCGCCGTCGTCGCTGTGACGGCGCGCTCGCTGCGCGGGTAGCCGCCAGCGCGCAGCGTGAGGTAGACGGGGTGTGGGACGCCCTCCTCGAATTCGCCGCCCGCGAGTTCGAAGTTCCACGGGCCGCGGTTGGCGTCGTCCGGGCGACTCGACCCCGTGTAGACGACGTCGACGCCACGGACCTCGCCGAGTTCGCCGCTGCGGCGCTGGGCCATCGCCGCCCGCATCACCGGGTCGAAGTTGTGGTTGTGTTTCTCGGTGACGACGACGTCGTGGCGGTCGGCGCACGCGGCCAGTTCCTCGAACTCCTCGTAGGTCTCCGTGATTGGTTTCTCGATCTGGATGGGGACGCCGGCCTCGATGAACAGCTTCGCGAGCGGGAGGTGAGTCTGAACTGGGGTGCAGATGTGTGCCCAGTCGAGGTCGGTGTCCGCGAGCATGGCTTCCGCGTCGACGTAGGCGTCGATGCCGTACTCCGCGGCGATGTCGCGTGCGGCGTCTTTGTCGGTGTCACAGATCGCGGCGAGCGACGTGCGGGGATTCTTCGAGAGGCCGTCGAGGTGGACGCCGGAGACGGTGCCGCCGCCGACGACTGCTGTTCGCAGTGTCATCGACGGCAGGTCACCCGCGCACCGGATTGTTATACTGCGGCTACTGTCTACCGCGGCCTCCGGCCGCCCGCGACCGGTCGACCGCCCTGTCGCTGCCAGCAACGCTCTGCCCGCGCGACCGACTCGTCAGTCGCTGACGGGGTCGGCTCCGCCTGGCCAGAACAGCGAGGCACCGGGCCGGCCGTCCGCCAGCCAGAGGCCGAGCGCCAGCACGAGCAAGCCGACTTCTCCCGCGAGGTAGGCGGCGCCGCGCGGGGTGGACAGGAACGCCAGAAACGCGCCGACGAGGTCCTGGAGGTGCGGGAGTGCTTGTGTTGGTTCGCCGGCGGGCGCCGCGGCGAGCGGCCACGCCAGGAATCCGACGCGGAGTTCGCCCTTGACGATCAGGGGGTAGACCACGTCGCCGGCGAGATGCGAGAGGTGACCGATGACGTACGCGACTGCGATCGGTCGCTCGTCGACGAGCGCGCCCGCGACGAGCACGACCGCGACGACCGGAGCGGCGACGAGCAGCGAGTGGCCGAGCGACCGGCCCGCCGGGAGGACAGTCACCCACCAGGCCAGCGGCTTGTCGACGAGGTCGGGCAGCGCGCTCGCAACTGCGAGGACGAGCAGCGCGCGCGTGGTCGGCGGGCGCTGCCAGCGGATGCGACTCGAAAGCGAGAACAGGACGTACGCGAATGCCAGGTGCTCCCACGGCCACATGTTACGCGCCCGCCGTCCAGACGCCGCTGGCTGGGCGGTCAGCGACGCGCTCGGTCGAACCGTCGGGCCGCTGGACGTCCAGCCAGATGTAGAGGTGGTGCGGCGCGGTATCGGCAGTCGCGCTGGCGGGCGCGTCGCCCTCGTACACGTAGACGCTCAGCCGGAGGTCGTCGCCGAGCATCGCCGGCTGGACGGACAGCGCCTCGCGGACGGTCTCCCCGTCTGCAGCGTCGACGTCGACCCGGGTGAGTTCCTCGCGCTCCAGCACGACGGTCTCGTCGGTGTCAGTGTCGAGCCGTTCCAGAACCACGACTGACGTGTACGTCGTCGATTCGCCTTCCTGGTTCTCCACGGTGAGCGTGGTCGTCACGTTCTCCCCGCGCTGGACCGCGGTCGTGTAGTCGCCCGCGACGAGCTCGTCGCCCTCGTCGGTGAGGAGCGCGACTTCCGTGTACGCCTCGCCGCTGTCGGGCGCAGCGAAGCCGACGGCGAGCGTGCTCGCTGCCACAACGACGGCGATCGCGAGGGCGACGTTCAGGGCTGCGTCGACTGGGGCCGCCTCCACAGTCCCCGCCCGGATCCGGTCGGCGACCGCGGAGAGCGGTACGGCGAACCGTTCGCCTGCGGGGAGTCGCTGGCGACGAGCCACACCGACCAGTGCCGGGGCGGCGGTGAGCGCGACAACGGTCGTGGTGACCTCGGTCGTCTGGAACGGCACGCCCGCCAGCGACAGTCCGATCGCGCTCAACACCAGCACGACCAGCGACGTGCCGACTGCGAGGCTGATTCGTTCGAGCCACGATGGCCCGCGAGCCCACCCGCTCGACGAGCGCGGACTCGGTCACCCTGCGTGCGGGAAACAAAACGGAGACGACGGCGTACCCGGGTGCAAACCCGACCAGCGGCGCAGCGACCAGCACGCGGGCCGGACCGGAAATGACGCCCGTCAGGATCGCCGCACCTGCGACGACAGCGTAGCCAGAGACCACCGCGAGGTCACCCGCGACGACGAGCACGCCGGACGCCTGCCACTGACCGGTGCCGACGTCGGTCGCGCCCGCCATCAGGCGCCCCTCTGTCGGCCCGCCTCGAGGCAGTCGTCCGAACTGCGGCCACCCGCCAGTTCCCCGCACGGGTGGCCGCTGTATTCGCTGTCCGGATTCGTCGGTAGCCGGGACGTAGTCGCTCCCGTGCGGCCGTACTCGTCCATCAGTCTGGTCTCACCCAGGGAACCACTGGGCATTGTTAGGCGGTGCGTAGCCCGCAGCCACGGAGCAGCGCGGATGGTCGTTGCAGACCGGTTTCGAAGCGAAGCCGCGTGGGAGGCCGTTGCGTGCCGGTTTCGACGCGGGGCCGAGGTCGCGATCAGGCGTGGAAGAAACTCAATGCGTAGTACAGGGGGCGCTCGTAGACGTCGGGTTCCTTTCGGAAGCCGATGTGGGAGCCGATCTGGGCGTTGTTGAAGTGGGCGTACTGCGGCCCGCGGAGGATGCGCGCCAGTAGCCGTTCGTCCATGGAAATGCGGACGTAGCCGTTGTCGGTGTCGGCGTCCTCGACGGGTTTGATCTCGTGGCCGTCGCCGTTCATCGTGAGCGCGGCGACGTGGTCGTCGACGAGGTCGACGAGGACCACCGTGTCGCTGGCCCAGTCGATGTCCGCCCGCTTGGCGTCCATGTGCTCGAACGCCGGACCGACCAACTCCGTCAGCTCGGACAGCGACGGGTCGTCGTCGTTCTCGTACGGGAACGTCCGGTGCTGGAGTTCGCGGCGAACGTACGCCTCGCGAGCGCCCTCGTCGATGGGCGTGTACGGTTCGGACGGCGACTCGGTCTCCAGGTCGAAGACGGCCTCGCTGTTCAGGAGCACGGGCTCGCTGTGGTCGGGTTGGATGGTGTCGCTCTGCTCGAAGTGCCGGTAGGCGTCGATGCGGCGCGGTGACGCGACGTACTGGTTCCGGTCTGCCAGTGACCCCGCGAGGGTGTAGCTGCCGGCGAACGGCATGAAGTAGTCCGGTTCGAGCGCGTTCACGAACCCCTCGGCGTCCCGGTACATCTCGTAGATGACTTCGTCGCGCGCGCCGAGTTTCTCCTCGTGCGTGTAGTCCTCCATGCACTGCGGGTAGAAGTTCGCCGCCGCGTACTGCATCAGCAGCACGTCGATGTCCTCGTACTGGTCGGCGACGACGGCGCACGCGCGCTCTGACAGCGGCCACCTGCAGTCGTTGGCGTTCACGAGCACGTGTTCGCCGTCGTCGAAGACGCCCATCGAGTCGATCTGCGTCGAGCCGTCCGTGCTGCGGTCGCCCGCGGAGTCCGTCCACCACCCGCAGCCGAAGTAGTTCCCGCAGACCGACGGGTCGCAGTTGTCCGCACCGAGCACGTTGACGTGCAGGTCGCCAGCGAGGTGGGTGCGTTCGGCGTGCGGGAGTTCCACGACGTCGAAGCCCAGGCGCTGGACGTTCCGCTTCAGGAAGTCCGTGGCGTAGTCGTGGATGAGCACCGGGACGTCGGTGTCCAGGCGCTCCATCGTCGGTCTGTGGAAGTGGTCGGGGTGGATGTGCGAGACGTAGATGTAGTCGACGTCGGCGTAGTCCTCCGGTTCGAAGTCGAGTGGCGGGTAGTGGGCCCACGAGCCGTAGAACGCACCGTCGAGCAGCCACGGGTCACAGAGCACCGAGGTGTCCCCCGATTCGACCACGACGCTGGACGATTTCAGGTGCCGGAGTTGCATACAGCCGTTCACTCCCCCGCCGCCACTTTGTTAGGCGGCGACTCCCGGGACGCCGTGTGCGGTTCGGCACTCCGTTCTCGAAGTATACCGCTCCGAGGACGCCTGTAGCCGGACATTTTCTCGCACTTCCGGTGCGCCGATTGCTGGCTATCCGTTCGACTAGAACCCTCGCGACTGCCTGCGGAAGGCGCTGGCTTACAATGGGGTCGTACGGTGTCGGTAGGCGACGAACATGCAACAAACAGGTAGTAACTTCGCCACCACGTCGCTCGTCGCGCTCGTGGTGGGGGTAGTCGTGGCGGCCGGCGTCGTCGGCCCCGCGGCCGCCGGCACTGCGGCTGGAACCGCGATGCCGGAGTCAGAGCCAGGGCACACGCTCGATTCCTGCGGCACCATCGACGAACCAGGCGTCTATCGGCTCACGGCGGCCATCCAGAACGAAGGAAGCGCTCACTGCTTCGAAGTGACCGCCAGCGGCGTGACGATTCTCGGCGACGGCTACACCGTCACCGCAGAGACGCCCGGCGGAGCGGCGGTGACCGCCAGCGGCGTCGACGACGTCGTGGTCCAGAACCTCGTCGTCGAAGACTGGCAGACCGGCGTCGCCTTCGAGGACGTCGACGGTGGCGAAGTCACCGGGTCGACGTTTGGGAACGTCTCGCTCGTCGGCGTCGCACTCGACGACGGCACCAGCGGCGTCGTCGTCGCCGACAACGCAGTGGCGGACTCGACGGACGGCGTCCGGGTCACTGGCGGAACCGGCAACGTGGTCGCGGACAACGCGTTCAGCACTCTCCGGGGGACTGCGGTCAGCGTCGAGGCGCCGGAGACAGACGTCCTGAACAACTCGGTCACGGAGGCCAGCGGTAGCGGCGTCACCGTCAACGGGACGCACTCCGTGCTCGTCGCGGGGAACGCCATCACGGCGAGCAACGGCAGCGTCGTCGTCGACGACTCGGGCAGCGTGACGGTCCGCGAAAACACGTTCGAGGCGGCGACCGACCACGCTGTCCAGATTCTCGGCGAAGCGCCCGAGCGGGAGTCACAGCGGCAGTTCGTGACGCTGGACCTGGCTGGCCACCAGTTCGGCCGGGCGGCCGACGGCGGACGGCTGTTCGGCGTCCAGCAGTACCCCGCTGTCAGTGACACCAGGCAGGTGGACGCCACCAACCACGTTCAGAACAACACGGTGACCGGAACCAACGGCCACGGAATCTACCTCTCGGAGACGATTGACGTGACCGTCGACGGAAACGACCTGACGGCGAACCGCGACGGCGTTCACGTCCTCGAATCCGCGAACGTGAGCGTCCACGCGAACGCGGTCTCCGACAACCGCGACGACGGCATCCACCTCGCGAACGCCTCGGCTAACCGCGTCGCGGAGAACAACGTCTCCCGGAACGGCGACGACGGCGTCTACGTCGTCGGGTCCCGGAACACGCTCGCGAACAATACCGCCAGTCAGAACGGCGACGACGGCATCGACGTCCACAATGCGACGGGCGTCACGGTCGAAGCCAACGCGCTCCGGCAGAACGCCAACGACGGCCTGTTCTTCCGCTCGGTCCACAACAGCACCGTCGTCTCGAACGTCGTCGCCGACAACCGCGACGACGGCGTCGACATCCGGGGGTCCACGAACAACCACGTGGGGTCGAACAGAATCTACTGGAACGAACACCACCAGGTCGTCGAACGCCAGGGATCGTCGGGCAATCGCTTCGAGAACAACTCGAACTGACGGCCCTGGCGTTCGGAGGAGCGGGGACGGACCATTCTTCGTCGAGCACAATCGGAACATACGGCTCGGCGCCGGACCCAATCGGAACTGGCCGTTCTGTTTCAGAGATACCACAAACCGCCGCCCCCGGCGGGTAGTGAGCGACCCGTGGGCTTGATCGGCGCTACGACCGGTGCCGTCGCAGGATTGTTATCGCGGCGACAGCGATCGCCACCACCGCGAGGGCCAGGTCGAAGCCCGGGACCTCCGCGCCCGTGGCCCCGTCGCCTGTCGTTTCTGCCGTCGTCGAGTTGGTCGCGTTCCCAATCACGTCCACGGTCGTCGTTTCGTTGCCGACGACGACGTCGTACGACCCGGCGGACTGGATCGCGCGCGTGAACGTCACGCGCGTGGATTCACCGGTGTCCAGGGAGACGGTCTCCGCGTCGACCACCTGCCCGAACAGTACCAGTTCGACCGTGCGTTGGCCCTCGGCCTCCCCCGTGTTCACGACGACCGCCGAGACGTCGAAGGACTCCCCGGCCGTCACCGACTCGTCGACCTGGAGGCGATTGATTCGGATGTCCGGCTCGAGCGGATTGACTGTGACGTAGTGCTTGTCCTGGAAGTCGACCTTGATGGTCCTGGTCCCGGGTGTCGTGAACTCCCGGGTTAACGACACCGTCCGCGTCTCGTTCGGGGCGAGTGTGAGGTGGCGGTCGCGGACGATCTCGTCGTCCACCTCGAACTCCACTCCCTTCGTCCCGGTTGCGTTCCCGGTGTTCGACACCGTCGCTTCGACCACCAGCGTCTCCCCGACGAGTAGTTCCTCGGCGGACAGCGACACGTTCACGCGACTGAACTGTGGTTCTCCGGACGTCTCGGTGTCGTCGTCCTGGCCGCCAGCGCCGTCGTCGGCGTCGCCGTTCGCCCCGCCGGTTCCGCCACTCCCGCCATTGTTCCTGTCGCTTCCGCCGGTGTTCGCGCCGCCACCGGTACTACCGCCACTGCCACCGCTACTACCGCTGTTGCCGCCACCGCCGCCGCTGGACCGTGCCGCGACGGTCAGCGAACCGCTCGCCGCTGCGGTCAAGCCGTCGGTGTCGACGACCGTCACGCTCGGTGTGACTTCGCCGGCGCTCTCGTAGGTGTGGTCAAGTACCGGGCCGGTGGTCTCGCGCTCGACGGTGCCGTCCCCGTCGACGTCCCACTCGTAGTGGTCGATGCCGCGGTCGTCGCCGGACGCACTCGCGTCGAGCGACACCGCGTCGCCGACCGTCGCCTCGGCGGGCGTGTTGAGCGAAGCGTTCGGCGGGTTACCGGCCGAAACTACCTGCACGGTCGCGGACGCGGTCGCAGTCACGTTGTCGTCGTCGACGACGGTCACGCTCGGTTCGAAGTTGCCCGCCGTCTCGTAGGTGTGGGCGTACGTGGGTTCGCTCGTCGTTCCGTCGACAGTCCCGTCGCCGTCGGGGTCCCAGCGGTACTCGACGATGGTGCCGTCGTCCGTCGAATTACTCGCGTCGAACGTCACCTCGCTACCGACGGTCGCGTTGGCTGGCGCGGTCAACGCCGCCGTCGGCGAACTGTCGCCTTGCTCCACTCTGATGTTCGCTGTCGCCACGTTGGCGTTCCCGTCCGTGTCCACGACAGTCACGCGCGGACTCACGAACCCGGTCTCGTTGTATGCGTGCTCGAACACCGATGCGTTCGTGTTGGCCTCCGCGCTGCCGTCGCCGTCGACGTCCCACTCGTAGTGGTCGATGCCGCGGTCGTCAGTGGAGTTGCTGGCGTCGAGGGTCACCGGTTGGCCGACGAGCGCGCTTTCGGGCGCCTCGATGCGAGCGTCCGGCGGGTCGCCGACCGGTTCGACGGTGATCGCCTGGCTGGTGGTCGCCGTCGCGTCGTCCGTGTCGACGACCGTCACCGTCGCCGTGACGGTTCCCGGACTCCTGTACGTGTGCGTGGTCCGGGGTTCGGCTGTCTCTGCGTCCACTTCGCCGTCGCCGTCGACGTCCCACTCGTAGTGGTCGATGCCGCGGTCGTCAGTGGAGTTGCTGGCGTCGAGGGTCACTGCGTCGCCGGCTGCCACAGACGACGGCGCATCGAGGGTCGCGTTCGGCGGCTGGTTCGGCTCTCGGATCGTGAGTGTCGTCGCGTCGGAGTTGATGGTCCCGTCGTCGTCGACGACAGTCACCAGCGGCGACACCAGGCCGACGGTTTCGTACGTGTACTCGATGGTCGCGTCCGTGGTGTTCAGCTCGTAGACGCCGTCGCCGTCCGCGTCCCAGCGGTACGCGACGATTTCGCCCTCGTCGGTTGAACTGGTGGCGTCCAGGGTCACGGATTCGTTCACGACCGCCTCCGCCGGCGCCGCGATGCTGGCGTTCGGCGGCGACGCGGGCACACTCACCGAGACGTTCATCGTCGCTGTGTCGCCGTTCCCGTACCTGTCGAACGCGGTCACCGTCACCGTGTGGGTGCCCGCCTGGTCGAAGACCTGCGAGACCCCGGGGTCGGTCGTCACCTGGTCGACCTCGCCGTCGCCGTCGAAGTCCCACTCGAAGCCGCCCAGCGCCTCGTCGTCGGTCGAGTCGCCGGCGTCGAAGGTCACGCTCTCACCGGTCTCGGCGGACGTCGGCCCGTCGACGGCGGCGTTCGGCGGCGTCACCTGACACGTTCCACCGTGGACGAACGTGCGCCGGTCGCGGTCCAGTTCCACGTCGCTGCCGCCCGCGTCGACGACTGTCCAGCTGTCGATGCGGTATTCCGAGCTTCCCGAGTAATTCCAGTCCCCCCATGCAGCGGCGTCCTCGTTGAATCGCGGGGAGAGGATCACGGGGTCGCCGATGTCGCCGATGCCACGGAACACGCCGCCGTCAGTCCGGTTCTCTGCCCACATCCAGTCGACGGTCGTCGTGGTATCGCCGACGGTCCATTCGTCGTCGCGCCCGGGGTACTCGTCGTCCTCGACGACCCACTCTCCGTCGCTCGGCAGTCCGCTGAACCGCATCGAGACGGTGCTCCCACCGTCCTCGTCGCCGAGACGGTCGTGCACGAGCACCAAGCTCGCGCCGTCCGCGCCCTCGTAGAACAGCAGTTTGCTTGTACTCGTCTCCTGGTACGCCTGGGTGCCGTACGAACTGTACGTCGACGCGAACGGATTCCCTGTGATATACGGGTAGGGGTTCCGGTAGTCGTAGAACGACGAGGCGGTCTGGCTCGTGTTCGTCACTGGGTCGACCACAGAACACGTGGTCCCCTGGGCCACGGCGTACGACGAGTGTTGGGCTTGCGCGCTCGCAGTGATTGGAATCACGCCCACGACGGGCGCGAGCACGACGAGTGTGACGACTGCGGCGGCGGCGACGGCGCCGAACGAGAACCGGGCGGACATTGGTAGCCGAGTCGCTTCGACGCGTCCTTTGTTATGTACGAATTTCCCGACACCACGTGCAGAGAAATCCTGCATTTGGCGGTCTAAGCACCCGGCTGAAGGCGTTCTCCGTTTGTGTTCGCATCCGACAGTAGCGCGGGCTTGCTGCCCCCTCCCGGCGGCGGCCCGCCGGGACAGGGGACGGATAACAATACTCCGAGTCCGTTTACCCCACTACGAACCGCCGGAGCGCCGGCGTCACGACAATGTACCGAGGACACACCACGGCAGTCGTCATTCCGGCGTACAACGAGGCCGGCTTCGTCGGCGACACCATCGAGTCAGTGCCCGCGTTCGTCGACCGAGTGTACGTCGTCGAGGACGGATCGACAGACGACACCTGGCAGGAGATCCGCGAGACCGCGAGTGCGGTCAACGAGTCCCAGAGCGGCCAGTTCCCGGACCGTGTCGTCCCGATCCGGCACGAACGGAACCGTGGCGTCGGCGGCGCGATCAAAACCGGCTATCTCCGCGCACGAGAGGAACGTATCGACGTCACGGCAGTCATGGGCGGGGACGGCCAGATGGACCCCGAGGTCCTCGGCGACCTCTTCGACCCGATTCTGGACGGGCGGGCGGACTACACGAAGGGCAATCGGTTGCTCGGTCGGACCGACCGCGGGGACATGCCGCGGTTCCGGTTCGTCGGCAACGCGATCCTGACCGCTCTCACGAAAATCGCCAGTGGGTACTGGGCCGGCGGGGACTCACAGAGCGGGTACACCGCCATCTCGTTGCACGCGCTCGAGCAGGCGGACATCGAGTCGATGTACGAGTTCTACGGCTACTGCAACGACATCCTCGTGAAGTTGAACGTCGCGGGGATGCGCGTCGTGGACGTCCCCCGGCCGATCAGGTACGCGGACGAGGACAGTCACATCAAGTACCACACCTACGTCCCGCGGGTGTCGCTGATGCTCGCGCGGAACTTTCTCTGGCGACTGAAGACGAAGTACCTCGTCTTCGACTTCCATCCGCTCGTGGGGGCGTACGCGGCAGGCGGGGTGGCGTCGCTGACAGCTGTCCTCGCGGCTGTCTGGGCGCTCCCGGGCGTCGGCCGGTTCGGGACACCGACAGCCAGGGCCGGCTTCGCGGTGGTGTTCGGCCTGCTCGGCGTGCTCTCGTTCGTGGCTGCGATGGTGCTGGACGCGGCTGCGAACGACGAACTGAACGACACGGAGACGCCCGACGACAGTGCGCCGACTCCCACCGAGCCCGCCGTGGCCACCGACGCGTCCGCCAGTCAGCGACCCGCTTCGGCGGTCGACGGGAATTCCGGTTCCGGTGCGTCCAGAGAGCGAGCGGTGTCCGTCACACTCGAGCCCCGGGAGTGGCGGTACGTCCTCGACGCGGACCCCGGCGAGGAACCGTCGTCGATAGCCGCCAGAATCCGGGAGCGGATTCGCGAGCACCGCCAGCAGGCGGACACCGCGGCGGACTGAGGGCCCGGCAGGCGGCTACTGGCGGCTGACTCGCGTCGGTCGGGCTACGCGAGGGTGACTGTGTACGGAACTCCCTGGCAGGTGGCCAACCTACGGACTATGGCTTCGCCTGACAGTACGTTTTGGGGGAAGACTTCGGGTGTACGCTGGGAACCAGCGACACCCGCGCCGCGAGAAATGTAGACGTGGGAGAACTACCGACGGTTGATGCGGTACGTGACCCACAGCGTTGCGAGCAGGAAGAGGACCACGATGCCGCTGGCGACGGCGTACGCGTTCGACAGCTGTGCGACGAAAAACAGCGTCGCGAACGCGACGTACCCCCCGGCGTGGACCGTGGAGAACGCGGCTTCGTCGTCTGTGGCGTCGTCGATGTCGAGGTACTTGTACAGCGGCTCGACGTTCTCGCCGAGGGCGACGTGGCCGCGGTCCTGGTTGAACTCGACGACCCCGGCGTCGTCCATCTTCGGCAGGTGGCATTGGTAGAGACCGATGTAGACGCGTTTCCGTTGCTGTGCGTTGAGCTGTTGGACGGTGGTGTCGTTCTCGATGGCGGCGATGTGTTCGGCGAGCTCTCCGATCGTCGTTTCCGCGGCGTCCCGCAGATACTCCAGCACGAGCCTGCGGCGGCGGTTCTTCAGTATCTCGAAGGTGACGTCGAGCGGCAACGCTTCCGCTGCGCCCTCCTCCGCGGGCGGTTCGGCGTCGATGTCAGGTTCGGGCGGCTTCGTTGCGCCCCCTGCTGCGTCTGAACCGACGTTCGTGTCGGATCTGTCGCCAGACTGAGTCGCTTCTATCATTTTGGTGGTTGGCGAGTGCCGTGTGTTGTCGCAGTGTGTTGCCCCCGTTTGGATGGTGTGTCGGTACGTGCTGGACTGGTCCCCCAACGTGTCGGTGCGTCGTTCTCATCGCGAGTACTGGCAACGCTCCCGTAGGCATGGCGACCCATCGGCGAAGTGACTGGTTCGCGCCCGTTTGGCTCGTCCCTCTCCGTGTCGCTTGCTTCCAACGTAGTCAATTTGTTTGTAGAATCATAATACTTTGGCAATCGTTGGCATGTTGCATTTTCTCCTGAGCTGATTGGAACCTCCACAGTGGGTCCGCTCCGATCCAGTGTTTCGACTGACGTCCGGTAGCGGACGCCTGTCCGCGATACTTGTCGGTTCGGTACCGTGGCGAGTGGCTGGACCCACCCCCCTCGTCGCCAGGGCACGGTCATTTCTGTCAAGAAAACCACGGGCTACCCCCTTAGTTATGGATTAGATACCGCCGAGGCGCGTGACCCGCGTGCTGAGTAGGCAGTTTCGGGGGTCGCTTTCGGTTCCAGTATTTGTGGATTACGCGGCATAACGCCGTCAAGCGACTGGCAACTGCCGAATAACAATGCCCGGATGACCCGATTGGCGTACGTTACCGCAGTAGGTACCCCGCAAACACCAATGACTCTACATACTTCGCCACCAGGCAGCCGGCCACGACAGACGACCCGGAACGGACACCCCCCCGGCGGCCACACCGGTCGTCGGCGACCCGACTCCAGCGTCCCCACGCACACCGACACTGTCGGACGACGCTCACTGACCGCGGGAGGCACGGCATGTGTGGAATAACGGCGTGCGCGGGACCAGCCCGCGAGAACGTCGTCGACACACTCCTCGACGACCTCCGCAACCTCGAGTACCGCGGCTACGACTCGAGCGGCATCGCCACGCCCGGTGAGGACACCGTCTCCGTGGTGAAACGCGAGGGAGAAATCGAGGAGCTCGCGAAGACACTCGACGTCGTCAAACCCTCGGGGTCGGTCGGCATCGGCCACACCAGGTGGAGTACCCACGGCGCACCGTCCGACGCCAACGCACACCCCCACACGGACTGCGACGACCGCGTCGCAGTCGTCCACAACGGCATCATCGAGAACTACACCGCGCTCCGCGAGGAACTCACCGAGCGCGGCCACACGTTCACGAGCGATACCGACACGGAAGTCGTCCCGCACCTCGTCAGCGAGCACCTCGCGGACGGCCGCTCGGTCGAGACCGCGTTCCGCGCGGCACTCGACCGCCTCGACGGACGATTCGCCGTCGCGATGGTCGTCGCCGGGTCGGACGCCATCTACGCGGCCCGCAACGGGTCGCCGCTCGTCGTCGGCGTCGACGACGGCCGGCGGTTCGTCGCCAGCGACGTCCCGTCGTTCCTCGAACACACCGCCGACGTCATCTTCCTCGAAGACGGCGACGTCGTCCGCATCACAGCCGACGACCACGAGGTCACCGCCATCGACGGCAGTTCGGTCGACCGGAGCGTGACCGCCGTCGACTGGCAGCCCGAGGACGCAGAACGCCACGGCTTCGACCACTACATGCTCAAGGAAATCCACGAGCAGCCGGCAGCGCTGGAGCGCGCAATCCGGGGCCGCGTCACCCCGGACGGCGACGTCGACCTGGAGGCGTTCCCGCCGGGCTGCTTCTCTGACGTCGACGACGTCCAGATTGTCGCGTGCGGGACGTCCTATCACGCTGCGCTGTACGCCAGACAGCTGCTCGCCGAGCGCGGCGTTCCGACGCAGGTGTTCAGCGCGGGCGAGTACGCGACGACGCCGGCGCCGGTCTCCGAGCACACGCTCGTGATTGCCGTCACCCAGAGCGGTGAGACGGCGGACACGCTGGCCTCGATTCGGCTCGCCAGCGAGCGCGGCGCTCGCACGCTCGCCGTGACGAACGTCGTCGGGTCGACGGCCGCGAGGGTCTGCGACGACGCGGTGTTCATCCGTGCCGGCCCCGAAATCGGTGTGGCCGCGACCAAGACGTTCTCCTCGCAGGTCGCGGTCCTGACGCTGCTCCGGGAGCGCCTCGCGGAGGACATCACCGGCCAGCGGGGCGCGGACCGCGAGCGCGTGCTTCGCGCCCTGGAGCGACTGCCCGGCGACGTCCAGCAGGTTCTCGACCAGTCGTCGGTGGAGTCCCTGGCGGCGCGATACCGCGACAGGGACGGCCACTTCTTCATCGGCCGCGGCGTGGCCTTCCCCGTCGCCCTCGAGGGGGCGTTGAAGTTCAAGGAGATCACGTACGAGCACGCCGAGGGGTTCGCAGCCGGCGAACTCAAGCACGGCCCGCTCGCGCTGGTCACGCCCGACACGCCGGTGTTCGCGGTGTTCGCGGGCCAGTACGACGACAAGACGCTGAACAACGTCGAGGAGGTCGTCAGCCGGGGGGCGCCGGTCGTCGGCGTCGGTAGCGAGGAGTCGACGGACGTGGCGGCGACCGTCGACGAGTTTCTCCCCATCCCGGACACCCATCCCGTGGCCGCTGGCGTGCTCGCGAACGTCCAGTTACAGCTGGTGTCCTACCACGTCGCCGACCTGCTCGGGCGATCCATCGACAAACCACGCAACCTCGCGAAAAGTGTGACCGTAGAGTGACCGTTCCAGTACGACGCCAGCAGACGAACTGCTCGCTCTATCCCGCGCGATCCGGGGGCAGTAGCGCCGCCCGGAATTCGGGCGGTCGCCGGGTGCCGACAACCCACGGCAACAACAGATGTCTCAACAAGACTCCCTGACGCAGGACACGGTCTACGACCTGCTGAGCAACGCTCGCCGACGGTTCGTGCTCTCGTTCCTTCGGGGCCGCGACGAGCCGATCGAGCTCAGTGAGCTCTCCAAGCGGGTCGCCGCGTGGGAGAACGAGACGGACGTCGACGACCTCACGGACCAGCAAGTGAAGCGCGTCTACGTGTCGCTGTACCAGACACACATCCCGAAGCTCGCCGATTCGGGGCTCGTCGACTACGACAAGGACACCGGCGAGGTATCGCTGACGTCGAACATCGAGGAGCTCGACACGTACCTCCCGGAGGGCGACCAGCGAGAGATTCCGTGGCAGTACGTGTACGCGGCCGTCGCCGTCGCGGGACTCGCCGCGTACGTCGCGATGGCTCTCTTCCCGGCGGCGTTCGACGCGATATCGATGACTGCGGTGAACGTCGTCATCATCGCGGCCTTCGGCGTCGTCGCGGCAGTCCACTACTGGATGCGGTCGAGGCGGTGATACCATGCAAGACAGGACGACACGCGGACGCGCGACGACTGGTCCCGAGACAGCGGCGGGTGCCGGGGGGTGGCGGTCGTGACGGAGGACTGGGACGTCGTCGGGTACGTCATCAGCTCTGACCACCGGACGGTCGTCCTCGGTCGGCTCGCCGAGGGGCCGGCGACGCCGACCCAGATCGCGTCTGACGTCGACCTCGCGGCCACGCACGTCTCGCGGGCGCTGAACTCGCTGCGCGACCGCGACCTCGTGGAACTTCTCGTGCCGGAGGAGCGCCGGAAGGGACGCGTGTACGGCATCACGTCGAAGGGAGCGGAGACGTGGGACCTCATACAGGCGAAGGACCTCGCCGAGTGAGAAAAGCGGAGAACGGGGATGGGGTGGGGGGTGGGCTGTTCCGGGTCCGAACGGGGCTGGGGAGCAGACGACCGCGCGTTCTGCGCGGGCCGTGGTTCGGCTCCCCAATGGGGGAGAGGCGCCGTTGCCCCTTTGTTAACTGGAACGTATTCGGTCACGCGGAGACCAGCAGTGCGACGTTCGCCGCCGCGACCGAGAGGTGGACCGCGGACCCCAGTCCGTACCCCGTCAGTCTGACCGCCTTCGGCCCCCAGGGCGGCGTCCGGTCCGTCGCCTCGACCGCCGCAGCGCCGGCTTCAGTCACGACGGTAATACAAACGACGGCGGCGACGCCGAGCGCGAGCACTGCGACCGGAACGCCGACGGCCTGCGTCGCTCCGGCGACGAGGGGGTTGACCTCCCGAACACCGGGGACTGTCCACAGCCCGACCAGCGTCGTGGCAACGTCCGCGCTCTTCGTGGCGGCGAGCACACCGACGAGCGACCACTCGACGTCGCGGGCCGTCAGGCGTGCGCACTCCATCGAACTGTCGTCCGTCCGTCGAAGAGTTTGTTATGCGTCCGGTGGTTGGACGGCCGAAGAGCGACGACACCGGAACCGACTGCATAACGAAGCGCTGCAACTCGTAGTGTCGAACTGTGATGCGAAGCAAGCTACTCGCGGCCGTCGTCTTCGCGACGGCGGCGCTGGCTGCACTGGCTATCGAACGAACTACTCGGCCGAACCTCGTGGACGAGTACGCCGACTGATCGCGCCCGGCACTCGCGCGAATTCCACCGCTGTTTTCACTTACGGCGCTCACCGAACACTACGACTCAGCCAGTGAGGGCGGCCGCTTCGCGCGGATATTTGATTGCAGTGCTTCGCGAACCGTGGGTTCGACCGCAGCGTCTCCGGATCGGTGGCACTGCACTGGGGAGGCGTCCTGTGTCGGGGCGCGATTCGTCGCGTGAACGTTTAATGCAATGCTTATCGGGATTACGAGCGCCATTACTTTGCTGACCCCGTGCAAGAAAATCAGTGATGGCACATCGTATCACCGAGGCTGACCAGCGGCGGATGACCGAGTTCGCGAACACACCGAAGTACCGGCGCGGCCCCCACCTGCTCGAACCGGAGGATACTGCCGACGCGGACGGCGATTGATCGCAGACGATACCCCCTGCCAAACTCGCGCGGGTTCCGGGGTGGACCCGCGTCCGTTCGCTCTTTTCGGAACGTACGGTCAGCTTATCATCGCAGAATCGCGTTCTCGTTCAGTTCCGACGCGCGCGGCGTTCAGTCTGCTCAGGCGACGCTCCGTGTGGTATTAGGCACCTCTTCCGCGACAGAACGAGCTTCTTTACCGGACGCGGCGGCGGGAGCACCGCGACGTTATTGGTCGAGTTACAGACAGTATCGCGATGGGAAATCGTCTCGATTCGGCGGCGTTGGCGTCTGCTCCGGAGCACACCGACCGGAGACGTCGAGAACGTACTGACACAACTGGCGTCGGCAAGCGGACCGAGCGCTACGCGGGACTCGGCGTCTGGACGGTCGAGATGTACGACGCGAGGTCTTTCGTGGTGATGATGCCGATGACGTTCTCGTCCTCGTCGACGACCGGCATGTGGTGGAAGCCGTGTTCGAGCATCGCGTCGGCAACGTCGCGGATCGAATCCTGGGCCTGCGTGGTCTCGACGTCCGTCGTCATGTAGCGCTCGACGGTCGTCCGGGCTTTCGGCTTGCTCTTCGCGACGATCGTCACGAAGTCGGTGTTCGTGAGGATGCCCTCGAGGTGGCCGTCGTCGTTCACCACGACGACAGAGCCGATTTCGTTGTCGATCATTACCTGGGCGGCGTCCTCGACGAACGTGTCCGGCGTGACCGTGTGGAGGCTGTCCGACATCAACTGGCCGACGAAAATATCGTCCATAGATACACTGCTATTCCCCGAGGTGTTAAGCGTTGTCCGACGCGGTTGGCGGGCGGCGATGGGACCCACGTCGACGATACGTCTCGCAGCGCGGACTTTTATGGGGCTCCCGGGAATCTTCGGCCGGCCGCGACCTGCCGTTGCAGGCTTCGGTGCTCGTCAGGCGACCGACGCGCTTCCGCCCGTCGCGCGCACGACGCTGCCGAGCAACAGCACGACGCTCGCGGCGAAGAACACGCCGCCGACGGGAGACGTCGGGTCGAGGAACGCCCAGTACGCGGGCGTCGCGGCCGCGCCGAACAGCACGGACAGCACGCCGTAGAACGCGGGGGCACAGCAACAGCACGCCGTCGCGCCCGACGTCGCCGCCATCCCGAGCGCGGACGTCCGGCCGCCGCTGGCGCTCTCGGCGCGCGCCTGCTGGACGAGCACGCCGACGTTGGTCGCGACAAGCGACCCGAGCAACGCCAGCAACGCGAGCGTGCCGAGGGAGACGAACCCCGCCATCGGGACGGACGGGAAGACGAACTCCACGGCCGGCCACGCGACCAGCGGGTCCGCAACCGGGAGGAAGACGACGGTCGTGTCGGTCGGCGCACCGATTCCGGAGTCCGGATTGAACGTCACCGTGCCCGCGGAGAACGCGAAGAAGACGGCGAACAGGACACCTGCGAGGCCGCCAGCCGTCAGTGGCCGTCGGTCCCTGCGGAGGCTCTGGACGACCCCCCAGGCGTCGCGCTTCAGAATGTACGCGACGGCGAACAGGACGGCGGCGACGAGCGCGTACCCCGCGGGATGGTAGGTGCCGCCGTTCGGCATGATGACGGGGTAGACCACCCAGGCGGCCAGCAGGATGCCGAGCCCGGCGTACCGGGGCCGGTTCGGCCAGCGCAGTCGACCGGCGACGAGACTCCCGACAGCCATCGCCGCGCCGACTACGAGGCTCAGCGTCGGGTAGACGTCCCGAATCTGCGGCCCGGTCTCGGCGACGACCTGCAACTCGACGAGGCCGACGAGGCCAAACGCGCCGACGAGGGCGGCGAGCAGACCGACCGGGGCAGCGACCGGTCCCGCGAGGCGTCTGCGGCGATACGCTGTGAGTGCGCCAACGGCGCTCGCGAGGCCGAGGACAGCGAGGACGAACAACAGCCAGTGTGGGGTGCCAGCGTGTGTCGTCCCGGTGTGGGCGGCCACCGACCCGGAGACGGCGCCGAGTGCGACGGCCGCACCGAGCGCTCGGGAGGCCGCTCGAAGGGGTGCCATTGGTGGGAGTTACGCCTCGGTGCTCTTTCGGGTTCTGGTTCACCCCTCGAATTCGACGGGCGCACCAGAACGGCTTTTCGCGTGAGCCCGTAAGTTCCGGGCATGCATCGCGAGAACCGCGGCGTCAGTCGCCGCGCCTTCCTCCAGTCCGCCGTCGCCATCGGGGGCGCGAGCGCGCTCGCTGCCTGCATGGACCGCGAGGACGTGTCCGTGCCGGCCGGGGTCGAGGACCCCGGGTCGCTGCCGTCCCGCCAGCACGCGTGGAACGAGCATCTCGACAGGGACGACGCCGGGAACGCGCTGCCGCCGCGCCACCACGCGCTCCTCCACCTGGAGTACGACGGCCTGCCCACGGACGCCGACCGCGAAACGGTGACGTCGGCGCTCCGGACGCTCGAACGCGCCTACGAGTGGTCCAGCGACGGGCTGCTGTTCACTGTCGGGTACTCGCCGGCGTACTTCGAGCGCTTCGACGCCGACCTGCCGGACGCCGTGGACCTCCCGGAGCCCCGACCGCTGTCGGACTTCGAGGACCCCGTTCTCGATGACCCGGACGCCATCGTTCACCTCGCCAGCAACCACGCTTCGGTGGTTCTGGAAGCCGAGGAAGCCCTGCGGGGGAACCGCGACGCGGCCAACGACGTCGCCGTGGACGACGCGCTCACGGACGTGTTCTCGGTCGCCGAACGCCGCAGCGGCTTCGTCGGTGAGGGGCTGCCCGCCGACAACCAGGACACCGGCGGCGTCCCGGATTCGGAGCCAGTCCCCGAGGACGCCCCGCTGTACATGGGTTTCAAGTCCGACTTCGAGAAGAGCCAGGCCAGCGAGGACCGCGTCACCATCCAGTCGGGCGCCTTCGCGGACGGCGCGACCCAGCACGTCTCACACATCGACTTGAACCTCCAGCAGTGGTACGAGCAGGACGACCGGGACTCCCGGGTCGCGCAGATGTTCTGCCCGGCGCACGCGGACAGCGGCGCCGTGGAGAGGACCGGTGAGAACCTCGGCGACAGCCCGAGGCTCGAGGACTGCGGCGACCCCGCGGAGACCGCCAGCGAGCGCGGCGTCGTCGGGCACGCGCAGAAACTCGAGGGGACGCGCGAGGACGGCGAGCCACTGCTGCTCCGCCGGGACTTCGACTCCACGGACGGTGGGAACGCGGGCGTCCACTTCCTCGCGCTCCAGCGGGAGATCTCGGACTTCGAGCGCGTCCGCGAGGCGATGAACGGCGACGACGTCAGCGACTCGACGCCCGTCGGGCGCCGCCAGAACAACGGCATCCGCCAGTACCTCTCGGTCACCCACCGCGGCAACTACCTGCTCCCGCCGCGCCAGCGTCGGGCGCTTCCGACGCCGGAGGGCGCCGATGCCTGAGGACCGCTCGCGCGGCG
>NZ_WUUU01000011.1 GCF_009831555.1 Halobacterium bonnevillei
CTCACGACTCACCGCCCCCGTTCAGGCGCCGGTCGAGGTCCGCGACGTCCGCGGCCGTGAACCGGTCGAGGAAGTCCGCGAACTCGCCGTACACTCCGGTCCCGGGCTCGGCGTCCAGGGCTTCGGCGACGCCGGTCGCGACGACCCGGAGGTGGCGGTCGTGGAAGTCGAGGCGGGCCGCCGCGACGTCGGGGTCGACGGCCGCCTCCCGCCGACAGAGGTAGCCCATGAACTCCAGCTGGAGGCGGACGTGGTCGTGGTTCCGGCGGGTCTCCTGGTCGACCTCGCAGCCGAAGTGCTCGTACGCTCTCGCGAGGTCGAGGTTCACCTCGTTCCACGACGCCTCCGGTCGGTAGTCCGACTCGTAGAGGGACACTGGTGGGCCGTAGTTCTGGACTGTCCCGTCGGTCCTGTCGACCACCTCCGAGTAGCCGACGACGAACAGGTCGTTGTACCGGGCGGACAGAATCTCCCGCTCGTCGTCGACAGCGAGGTCCGGCGCTTCGACGTCCAGGCCCGTCCGGTCGAGCAGGGCCGACAGTTCGTCAGCCAGGTCGCCGCTGTCCAGCGCCCGGTACAGCGTCTCCGTGGGCTCGGTGAAGGCCGTGGCTGCCACCGCGTAGACCGCACCGCGAGCCCCCGCCGTCACGCTGATCGCGTCGCCGAGGCGCTCCCAGTCCACCGGCGATCGCACTCGGTCGTGGTCGGGTGCCGGCACGGTCACCCACCCCGCGTCTGGCGGACGCCGATGATGGTCACGAGCGTCGTCGCGACGATGCCCAGCCCCGCGATCGTCCAGAGGATGAGTTCGTACGGTGGTCCCGACGGGCCCGGGCCGAGCGCCAGGTAGTACCACTCGCTTGCAGCCTTCTGTCCCGAGCGCTCCATGTTCCCGCCGTTCCAGGCCGCGATGGCGACGTCGACGTCCTGGTCAGTCGGAATCGTCGTCCGGTTCGCCGTCGACGCGTCCAGGGGCCGCGAGAACGCGACCTGCCAGCGGCCGTCCTCGTACGTCGCGTTCGCCTCCACGGCCGGGTCCTCGAAGGCCGTCGTCGTACCGGCGCCGCCAGCGAGCAGTTCCTCGGTCCTGCCGTCGGCCGTCCAGTACCAGACGTTGACCCTGTTGTCGGTGCTCCCCATCGCGATTGGCGGCCGACTCGACGCGTTCGACGGGAATTGGACCGCCACGGCGTCGGCGAAGGCTCGTATCCGGTCGGTCGAGGCGTTCCGGGACGGGTCCGCCCACGTCAACCGCAGGTACAACCGGTCGTCGGACTGGACGGCCGCGACAGTCGCGCGCTCGACCGTCGTGTCGTCTGCCGCCGGGACGTTGGCGCCCGCGCTGGTGAGCGGAATCGTCGCGGCCGGGACGTCGGTCCACGCGTCGTCGCCGGCGCGCTCGAGGGGACTCGGCGTCGGCCTCGTACTGGACGGGGATCTCGTAGGCCGGGCGCGCGTCCGCGAACGCGGGAGCGAGGCCCGCGGTCGCCAGCACCACCGCCACGAGTACCGCCAGGACCGCGAGGTCGCGGTTAGTCATCGAACACCTCCAACCGGTACTGTTCGGCTGTGTCCTTCGTCGTCAGCAGCTCCATCACTTCGCTGTCCTCGCCCTGCCTGACCCGGTCCCGCTCGCGCTCGATGGTGTTCAGCGCCTCGTTGACCTTCGGCCCGAACAGCTCCTCGAGGTAGGTGCGGGGGATGCGGTCGGCGTTGAGGGACTCGCCGCTCTCGGAGTGCTGTGGCGGCGCGAACGGCGGAATGTAGTAGACGTTCGGCTCGGTCCGGTACTCGGGGTGGAGCCGTACGGCGACCTCGTACTCGTTGACGAGCTTGTGGATGGGGCCGTCCTCGTCGTCGAGGTAGCCGACGAGCCTGAGCTGCGGCGGGCAGTCCGCGGCACAGGACGGCGGCCGCACCTCATCGTCGGGGCCCTCGCCCTCGATGCGCGGGTAACAGAAGATGCACTTCTCGGAGGTCTTCTTCATCGCGTTGTAGTACACTTTCTTGTAGGGGCACCCCTCGACGCAGTACCGGTAGCCGCGACACCGGTCCTGGTCGACGAGGACGATGCCGTCCTCCGAGCGCTTGTACAGCGCCGACCGCGGGCAGGCCTCCACACACGAAGGGTGCGTGCAGTGGTTGCAGATGCGCGGCAGGTAGAAGTAGTACGAATTGGGGTACTCGCCGGCGCCCTCGTCCTCGTCCCAGTTGGGGCCCCACGAGGCGGCGTCTCCCATCGGGCGGAGGGGTTCGTCGCTGCCCTCGTACATGATCTGTTCGTGGTTGAAGTCCCAGGGCGCGCCGTACGCCTCGTCGTCAGGGAGGTCCCCCGGCGTCCGCTGCTCGCCGTCGTCGTCCCAGCCGCCCCCCATTTCCTCCCAGTCGCGGGGATAGCCGGAGCCGGGCTTCGTCTCGACGTTGTTCCAGTACATGTACTCCCGGCCGCCGCCGTCCGTCCAGTTCGTCTTGCAGGCGATGGTGCAGGTCTGGCAGCCGATGCACTTGTTCAGGTCCATCACCATCGCGACCTGGTGGTCGATGCCCTCGGCGAGGTCGACCGCGTCGCCGTCGTCGGTCTGGCTCATCCGTCACCACCCCCGGTAGCGTCGCCCCCACCGGGTCCGTCTGCGACCTTCTCGACCTCGACGCGGACGTCGCTGTTGACGCCCGTGGGCCCCCAGTAGTTCGGGAAGAAGTGCAGGTGCTCTCCGGTGTCCTCCGGGTACTGGACGAGCTGTGTCGGCTTCATGTACATCGGGACCAGCGAATTGAAGTTCTGCCGGTCGGGGTACTGGAATTTCTCCCAGGCGAAGAAGTGCCGCACAGTCCCCGGTTCCCCGCTCGGGTAGACTTTCGCCTGCACCTCCACCTCGGCGAGGTCGTTGTACACGCGCACGGTGTCGCCGTCCTCGATGCCGCGTTCCGCGGCGTCCTCCGGATTGATGTAGACGGTCGGCTCGCCGCGCTGCAGGCGCAACATCTTGGTGTTCTCGCGCCACGTCGAGTGAATCGACCAGCGGCCGTGCGGGGTGTTGTAGCCGAGCGGGTACTCCGACTTCTCCTGTAACACGGGGGCGTCCTTGTGGGTCGGGAGCTGTTCGCCGACGTCCAGGAACCAGTCGTGGTCGATGTAGTACTGCTGGCGGCCGGTGAACGTCGGCCACGGGTTCTTGTCCTGCACGTAGTCCTTCCAGGGCGTGTAGGCCTCTCCATCCTCGATGTCCGAGGTCCAGTGGTCGCCGGCTGCGAGGAAGCGACGGGGCTGCTCGTCGATCTCGTCGAACGTGATCTGGTCGTCGACGTCGTCCGGGTTCGTCTCCTCGGAGTGGTCGAGAATGAACTCCGAGGCCGCGCGGTCGGACTCGAGGGCGCCCGCCTCGCCGGTCACCCAGTCTCGGACGTAGTCGTCGTGGATCGACGTGAGGTCGATCTCGCGGTCGAACGCCCGGTCCTGAACGGGGTCGACGTCGCGTTCCCGCGCGACCTCCTGGATCTTCGCGGCCAGCTCTCGGAAAATCTGCCAGTCGGTCTTCGACTCCCCGAGCGGTTCGACCGCGGGCGTGAACGGGTGGACGTACGTGTGCATGTCCGTCATCGAGAGGTCGTGTTTCTCGTAGTGGCTGGCCGCCGGGAGGACGATGTCGCTGTTCATCGCCGTCGAGTCCATCCGGAAGTTGACGTCCACGACGAGGTCGAGTTTCGGCCACAGTTCCTCCTCGACGGCGACGTTGCCCTTCGCCTGGTTGAAGTAGTTCCCCCGCCAGACGAACAACAGCCTGGGGTCCGGACGGCTGCCGTCCTCGCGCTCGGACGGATACAGCGGCATCCAGTCCCGCTCGATGGACTCCTGGATGCGCGATGCCGTCTCCTCGTCGGTGTTCTCGAGGATGCCCGCGTGGTAGTACGTCCACAGCGTCGTCGGCACGCCGCGGACGCTCCCGGTCGGGAACGACAGCCGTTGCCAGCCCTTGAACGTCCAGATTTTCTCCTGGCCGACGTAGTGGTCGAGGCCGGTGCCCTGTCGGCCGAGGTTCCCGGTGAGCGTCACGAGCAACTGGATGGCCCGGTTGCCGAGGTCGTTGTGGTACCAGTCGTTGACGCCCTTCCCGTGGATGATCTTCGCCCGGTCGACCCCGGCGAACTCTCGGGCGACGCGCTGATGGGTCTCGCGTCCGACACCGGTGACGTCCTGGACGTGGTCTGGGGTGTACGTCGACAACTCCTCGCGGAGGTTGTTCCACACCGACCGCACGGAAACTTCGCCGTCGGCCGTCTGGACGTCAGTCTCGACGGCCAACCGGGGGTCGAAGTCGAGTTCGATGCTCTCGGAGTGGTCGTGCTGGCCGTCGCGCTCGCCCAGCGAACCGGGCGCGGGTCGAAGCGTTCCCTCCGAGTCCTGCATGACGAACACGTACTCCGGCCGGTCCGCGTCGACGTCGAGGCCCTGCACCTCGCTCGCGCGGAGGAACTTCCCGGTGTCCTCGCGGACAAGCAGCGGCATGTCGGTCTGCTCCTCGAGGTGGGCCTCGTCGTAGAGCCCCTCGTCGACGATCGTGCGCGCCATCCCGAGTGCGAGGGCGGTGTCAGTCCCCGGTTCCGGGCTCAGCCACTCGTCGCAGTGGATGGCCGTCTGAGAGTAGTCCGTGAACACGCCGACGCGCTTCGTCCCCTCGTAGGCCGCTTCCAGGAAGTACTTCGCGTCCGGGATGCGCGTCACGTTGACGTTCGACCCCCACGCCATCAGGTAGTCTGCGTTGTACCAGTCAGCGGACTCCGCGTTGTCCGTCTGGGTCCCCCACGTGATCGGCTGGCCCGGCGGGAGGTCAGAGTACCAGTCGTAGAACGAGTGCGAGACGCCGCCCAGGAGGTTCACGAGCCGACTCCCGCCCGCGAACGACACGGGACTCATCGCCGGAATCGGCGTGAACCCGCTGATCGCGTCGTACTCCTCGTCTTCGGCGACCGTGTCGACGACTTCCTCCGCGATCTCGGTGAGTGCTTCGTCCCAGGAGATGCGTTCCCACTGGCCGTTGCCGCGCTCACCGACGCTCCGCAGCGGATACAACACGCGGTGGTCGGCGTTGACGTAGTCCGAGTAGCACGCGCCCTTCTGGCAGCCGCGGGGGTTGGGGTCGGGGAGGCTCTCGTCGAACTGGGGGTAGTCGCCGGCCTGGTCCTCGCGCCAGACCTGGCCGTTCTTGACGTACACCTCCCAGGAGCAACTGCCGGTGCAGTTCACGCTGTGCGTGCTCCTGGCGGTCGAGTCCCAGTCCCACTCCTCGCGGTAGAGGTCCTCCCAGTCCCGGTACGGGTAGGACCCGATCGGGTCGTCGACGACGTCGAGGCCGTCCATCTGGAGCATCGAGTCGCCGAGGACGCTGCTCGACCCGGCGACGGTCGCGATTGCACCGATCCCTTTCAGGAAGTCGCGTCGGGCCAGGTCCAGGCCGTCTGCGTCCGTGCTGTCGTGGGTTTCAGATTGGTCACTCATTGTTTGTCGATGATGACAGTAGCGAGCCCGAAGGCGACGCCGAGCGCCGCGAGCGCGATTCCAGGCAGCGTGTCGCCGCCGACCTCGAGGCCGGCGGCGACGAGTGCGACGCCGGTCAGTTTCGTCACGCGATCCAGCCAGCGGTACCGGCGGGGCGAACACGTGAACCGGCCGCGGGTGTCCGTCACGAGCCCCCACCTCCGGCGTCCTCGGTCCCATCGCTTCGCTCGTCGGTCACGTTGTCGCCCCCGTGACCCGAGTCGCTGGCGTCGGCGGAATCGCGCAGAACGGAGTACGTGAGCAGTCCCGCGGCCACGGGAACCACGAACAGCGCCGCGGTGAGGTACGGTCTGATGGCTGCGGTGTCCGACCCAAGCAGGTCAGCGACGATGACGTCCATGCCCGCGATGGAGGCGACCATGACGAACACGACTGCGGCGACGCCGACAGCCGTCTGCCGCGGCCGCTCGAACGGGTTCGCGGTGAAGTGGACCGGTTCCTGCTCGTAGTCGACGAACGGCCAGACGGCGACCGCGACGAACACCAGGCCCGGCAGGACGAGTCCGCCGACGAACTCGGAACTGAAGTGCACGCCCAGCAGGTCGAAGCTCATCCACGACGGCGTCAGCTTCAGGAACCCGTATCCCCACATCAGGAACCAGTCCGGCATGACGAGCGACGGGGTCGACGCGGGGTCGTTGGGGCCGTACTCGGCGACGTTGTGGACTGGGAGGAGGCCGGCCAGAAGCGACAGCGTCGCCAGCGTGAGGAAGAACACGACGGCGCTGACAGCCACCTGGTTCGGGACGGCCGGGAGACCGACGACGACCGAGTCGTCCTCGCGGTCGACGGCGTCGATGGCGTCCGACCCGGTGGTCGCTCCAGTTGCAGTGTCGGAGCCGTCCGCCCTCGCGGCGGGGCGCCCCTTCACGTCCTCGTCTCGCTCGGCTTCCGTGTGCTTCTGCCGGAGCAAGATCACCATGTGGACGCCGATGAGCGCCGCGATGAGCAGCGGTAACACGTAGACGTGCAGGAAGAAGAACCGCGGAATCGTCGCGCTGGCCGGGAACTCCCCGCCGAAGACGACCTGGCCGAGCAGGTCGCCGACGATCGGAATCGAGACGGCGACGTTGTAGCCGATGCCGGCAGCGGTGCTGGCGAACTCGTCGAAGGGCAGCGCGTACCCGGTGTACGCTGCGAACATCGACGTGCCGGCGAGCGCGGTGCCGACCAGCCAGTTCAGCTCGCGGGGGTTCCGGTAGGCGCCCGTGAAGAACACGCGCAGCATGTGCAGCCCCAGCGAGGCGACGAACAGGTGGGCCGCCCAGTGGTGGAGCCGCCGGATCAGCATCCCGAACGGCACGTCGTAGGTGATGTTGAGGACGCTGACGTACGCCGCCGGCATCTCCACGCCCTGGAACTCCGCGACGCTGCCCTCGTAGGCCACCTCTGTGGTGCTCGGCTCGAAGAAGAACCCGAGAAACGTCCCCGTCAGGACCAGTACGACGAAGCAGAACAGCGCCACTTCCCCGAGCAGGAACGAGTCCTCCGCGGGGAACGCCTTCCCGAGGAACTGCTGGGCGCCGCTCAGACCGAGCCGGTCGTCGAACGCCTCGTAGGCGCGGTCGAGTCGACTCATCAGCCACCACCCGGGCCCACCGGCCCCGTGAAGTCGCCCGTCGCGACGAGGTAGCCGTCACTCGAGACCGTGATTGGGAGCTGGGGGAGCCGACGCGGCGGCGGTCCGCCGGTCACGCTGGCCCCGCTCAGCGGGTCGAATCGGCCCGAGTGGCACGGACACACCAGGATGTCGTCGTCCCTGTCCGAAACCATGCAGCCCGCGTGCGTACAGACCTTCGAGTACGCCGCGTACCCGCCGACCGTGTCCGCCACGTTCGTCCCCTCGCCGTACGCCGATTCGGGGAACCGAACCAACAGCGTCGGCGCGTCGGCGATGCCGGGGCGCGGCTCCGGGAAGACGGTCGTGTGCTCGCCGTTCTCGAGGTGGTCCTCCGGAATCCGCTCGCCGTCTTCGTCGACGAGCGCAACGCCGTCGGAATACACGGGGCCCGTGTACCGCCGCTCGAACACCTGGGTCAGGCTGGCCAGTGGCGCGGCGAGGCTGCCGACGGCGGTTAGTCCGCCGATGGTCGCCAGCAGTTTGGCGTAGTCGCGCCGTTGCAGCTGTGCGCGTTCGTCCCGCCAGAACTCGCGGTAGATGCTCGGTTCGTCTGCACCGCCGCTCGCACAGGGACACGGGTCCTGTTCGCGCTCGTCGGAGCGGACGTAGCCCTCGTCGGCGTCCTCCTCGGCCCCGGTCATCGGTGCTCCCTCCGTTCGGCGACTTCGACGTGCGGCATGAACCAGGCGTAGTACGACACTGTCAGCCCCGTCAGTGACATGAACATCCCGAACGCGTAGACGCCGAAGTACTGGGTCCGCGCGAGCGTGAGATACTCGGCCGTGAACAGCGCCGCGAAGACGATGGTCAACACGGTGAGTCCGCCCATGGCGACGAGCCCCGCGAGCGCGTCGCTGGACGGAGCGTACTCGACGACCCAGCGGTCGTCAGTATCGAACCACGTGAACCCGGCCGCGTTCGCACCGCCGTCAGCGGCCGCAGCGTCCGGGTTCGCGTTGGGTCTGGCCGCCTCGTTCATGAACCGATGGAACACCGAGAGGAGACCGACCAGGGCGAACAGTGCCACCCAGACGATGACGCCGACCTGGCTCGGTGAGAGCTTGTTCGGAGTGTCTACGAACCCGTCCAGCGGGCGAATCTCCGTGACACTGTGATCGATTCGTACTTCCTCGGACGGTGGTTCTCCCTGGATTGCGACGAACCAGGTCGGGAGCAACACCGCGAGCACGACGCCGACGACGACGACATGTTCGAGTTGCATGCGTTGTTGCAACGGCGTGAGGCGTTGAGCTGGCTGTTCGGCCCCCTCGGAAACGCCAGCAACCCGGATCTCACGGTGTGCATCTCACTCCTCGGTCGCGGGGCGAAACGGTCGACCGCCCCGTCTCCAGATCTGGGCCCCGGTCGCCGGAAGCCGTTGGTCGGGCGCCCATTCCGGCCGTCACGTCTGCCTGGTGTTTGCGTGGGGTCAGTCCGACATGTGAGACCAACACAAGCGACCGTCTTAAAATTTGAGAGCACATTCGTGCATACCAGATTCGACAGGCGACGTATCCGTCGACGGCGTCCCCCGGCGTGACCTTCAACACCGTACCGGTCCAACACGACGGTACGGATGTCAGACACCGACCCGGCCACACCGCGGGAGTCTCCCGGGCGCGACGTCCGAATCCGGGGTGCGGACGAGCGGTCGCTGGCCGCCGTCCTCGACAGGCCGGACGTCTCGACGGTCGACCGCTCCGTCAGCTACGAATGCCTCTCCGAGGGGCGCAGAAACGCCGACTGGCTGGGCGTCCCGGTCGCGGACCTCGTGGACGCCGTCGAGGTCCCTCCTGCGACGACCCACCTCGTGGTGGAGAGCCGCGACGGGTACCGGAGTTGCGTGGCGGTCGACGAGGCCCTCGAGGGCTTACTCGCGCTCGAACGCGACGGTGCCAAACTCGACCACCCGCGGTTCCTGGCGCCGGGCATCGAAGGGCCGCGGGCGGTGAAGGACGTCGCAGCGCTGACGGCCGTCGCGCTCGACCCGGACGAGGACCGCTCGGAGTACGAGACGAGCGGCTCAGACTCGACTGACAGCGAGTGAACTGCTGCGGCGTCGCGACCCGCCATCGAGGAGTGCGGTTCGACTCGGAGACGCAGGTCTTCCCGGGGCTCCGCGGAACACGGGCAGTTCTACCCGCCGCCCGCAGGTCCCACGCCCGTAATCTCGAAGCGCGCCCCGCCGTCCTCGCTGTCGGTGACCGCGACGTCCCACCCGTGCGCGGACGCGATCTCGTTGACGATCGCGAGTCCGAACCCGGTGCCGTCCTCGCTGGTCGTGTACCCGCGCTCGAAGACGTCCTCGCGTTCGTTCTCCGGCACGCCCGGGCCGTCGTCCGCCACGTAGAACCCGTCGGCGAGTTCGCCGACGCGAACCGAAACGCCGTCTGCGGTGTCTGTCGAACCGTGCTCCACCGCGTTTCGGAACAGGTTCTCGAACACCTGCTGGAGACGGTCCGGGTCGCCGCGGACCGCGAACTCGTCCTCGACGGACAGGTCGGCGTCGGGCGTGGCGACGCGCTCCCAGCACCGGTCCACGACGTCGGTGACGTCGACGGACTCGCGCTCGGTGACCATCTGGCCCTCGCGAGCGAGCGTGAGCGTGTCCTCGATGAGCGTGTCCATGCGGTCCAGCGCGTCCCCGACGTCGTCGAGGTGCTCGCTGTCGCAGTCCGTCCTCGCGAGTTCCAGTCGTCCCTCCGCGACGTTCAGCGGCGCGCGCATGTCGTGGCTGACGATCGTCGCGAACTCCTCGAGGCGGTGGTTCTGGCGCTCCAGTTCCTCAGTGCGTTCGCGCAGGCGGCGCTCGGTCTCCAGGCGAGTCAGCGCTTCGCGGGCGTGGCCCACGAGCAGTTCCGCGAGTTCGCGGTCCGTCTCGTCGAAGGCGTTCTCCTCCCGGGAGACGGCCTGGAACGTCCCGATGTCAGCGATTGGCGTCGTCAACGCCGACCGGTACTCGGGGTCGGCTGGCGTGATCTCGGGTTCCCGCAGGTCGTCGACGACGATGGTCTCCTGGCGCTTGTACGCCCGCGTCGCGAACGTGTCGTCCTCGATCGGTGTGACTTCCCAGTAGCCCTCCGTGTCGAGTGCCAGCGACATCGCGCGCTGGACGAGCGCCTCGTCCTGGTAGACGTCCACCGCCACGAGGTCGAAGTCGAGGATGCCCTCGGCGGCGTCGACGAGGATGTCGTAGACTGCAGCCTCGTCGTTCGCGCTCTCCAGGTCCGTCGCGGCGTCGTGGAGCGCCGCCAGGGCTTTCCCGCGCTCCTTGCTGTCGGTCAGGTCCCGGACCGTACACACGAGTTCGCCTTCGTCCGTCGTCGCGAGCGTGTGGTCCTCGACGAACGTCGCGCCGTCCGCCCGCAGCCCGGTCGTGCGCCCGCTCCACCCGCCGTTGGTCTCCACGGCTGGCAGTATCTCCTCTCTGACGCGCGGGACCTCCTCCTCGGGGTACAGCAACTGCCAGTGCTCGCCGAGCATCTCCTCGGGTTCGTAGCCGTAGAGGTCGGCGTACGCCTCGTTCACGTACGCGAACTCGCCGTTCTCGTTCAGGATGCTGATTCCCTCCTCGGCGGCCTCGATGGCGTCCAGCTGGCGCTTCCGCTGGGACTTCGCCTTCGCCGTGTCGACGTAGTTCAGGACGCGGTTCGCGAGAATCGTGTACTGGTCGGTGCCGCCCTCCTTCTGCAGGTAGTCGGTCGCGCCGGCCGAGATCGCTTCGCTGGCGACCTCCTCGCTCCCCTTCCCCGTGAACAGGATGAACGGCAGGTCCGGGTATTCCTCGCGGACGTCCTCGAGGAACTCGATGCCGGTGCGCTCCGGCATGTCGAAATCGCAGACGACGCAGTCGACGTCGTGTTTGTCGAGCAGTGCATACCCCTCCTCGGCACTCGTCGCCGTCACGACGTCCAGGCGAGCGTCCTCCCGTTCGAGGAACTCACCCGCCATCTCCGCGAAGTTCGGCTCGTCGTCTACGTGGAGTACGCGGATGGACTCGGTCATTGCTCTGCCTATCGTCGTTTACCTGATGGGTCTACCGCTTAACCGTTCCGGATTTGTCGATGTTCGGAGGCGTGAAAGGTAGGGCCACGACGAGAATTCATGTAAGAACTTTGGTAGTGGTCCCGGGCGGATTCGGACCGCGAGGACTCGAACTCTCTCGTCCTCTGGGCTCGAATCCGGGGAACTATTCGCTCCTCACGTCCGTTCGTCGCAGAATAGTCCCGGGCGGATTCGAACCGCCGTCATGGGCTTACTTTCCGGTACGCAAACCCGTACCAGTCCAAAGGCCCATATGATTGGCCACTACACCACGGGACTTCGAATCGGAATAGTCGGAGGGCGTACTTGAGTAGTACGGTCTCGAGCGGTTTTCTTCAGTCGTCAGCTTCCACTCGGTCCTCGACCAGCAGGCCGCAGGCGTCCGCGTCGGCGTCGAAGCAGTCCGGGCACTGGGGCTCCCGGTCGATGATCATGTCGAGGCGGTCGGCGACTGTCTCGTCGATGACGGGTTCGAGCTGCCGGGCTTCCGCGCGGTAGTCGTCGACGTCGAGGACGTTCGCGAGGAAGCGCTCGAGGATGCAGTACGTCTGCAGCGCTTCTCGGGCGCGCGCTTCGCCGTCGTCGGTGACGGTCGCGCCCTTGTACTTCTCGTGGGCGACGAGCCCGCGGTCCTCGAGCTTCCCGATCATCTCGTTGACGCTGGCGGGACTGACGCCGAGGCGGTCGGCGAGGTCGCCGGTGGCGGCGGGGCCGTCCTCGAGTTCCTGCACGAGGAAGATCGTCTTCAGGTACTGGTCAGCGGTGTTCACGTGACGTCACCTCCCTGGCGGAGCACATCGACGTCGGGTCCTGTGGCGTTCATGCGCGGTCCTCCATGAGTTTCGCGACTTCCTCGACGCCCTCGGCTTCGGCCTCGCGGATCTCGCGTAGCGTCTCCAGTACCTCCTTGCGGTCGACGCTGAACGCCGCGGAACTGGACTCGACGGCGTCGATGAGGTCGTCGTAGAACTTGTACGCCGTCTCCTCGCCGTGCAGCTGGTCGTAGAGCACGCCGTCGAAGTCCTCCGGGCCGGTCTGCCCGTAGCTCTCCGCGACCAGGGCTTTCACGTCCTCGAAGGGGATGCTCTCGGCGTCCAGCCCGTCGATGAGGGCTTCGAGTTCGCGGCGGTGGTCGGCGGACTCGTCGCTGGCTTCCTCGAGCAGCGACTCGATTGCGTCGTCGCGCTCGTCGGCGGGCAGCGACTGGTAGTGGCGGTGTGCGCGCGCTTCCACGACCTCCTCGAGGACGACCCCGATCTGGAGGAGGCGCGCGAGCTGGTCGTCGGAGTCGACGCGGGCCGCGACCGAACTCACGCCGACCACCTCGCCGGCTGTGCGGTACTCATTGCTGGATACTGGGAGAGAAGCGGACTTAAACGGTTCCCTCCGACGGTCGAAGGGACGGCGAGCGAGTGTGTCGCGGCGAGGAACGGTCTACCGGAGGCGTTCGCGGACGCGTTCTGCGAGGTCGTCGCGGAGTTCCTCGACTTCGACTTCCTCGAGGACGGGCACGAAGAAGCCCTCGACGAGCATGTTCGTGGCGTCCTGCTCGGGGAGGCCGCGGTTCTCCATGTAGAACAGGTCCTCGTCGTCGACCTGGCCGACGGTCGCGGAGTGACTGGCCTCGGTGTCGTGGTTGTTGATGATGAGCTTCGGGGAGGCGTCGGCCTCGCTCTCGTCGCTCAACATCAGGGTGTTCTCGCGCTGGTACGACGACGTGTCCCAGGCGTCGCTGCCGACGTCCTGGACGCCCTCGTAGACGGAGCGGGCGTGGTCGTCGATGACGCCGCGGGTCACGAGGTCCGCGGTCGTGTGCTCGCCGCGGTGCCAGACCTTCGAGTCGAGGTCGAAGTGCTGGTCGTCGTGGCCGAAGAACGCGCCGACGATCTTCGTCTCGCTGGAGTCGCCGTTGAGCTCCGTGGAGACGCTGGTCTTCGTCAGGCGACTGCCGAGGTTCCCCTCGATCCAGTCGACCGTGCTGTAGGTGTCGGCGTCTGCCCGCTTGACAGTGTAGTTGTACGTGTCCTGGTCGAAGTCCTGGAGGCTGCCGTACTGGACGTAGGAGTTCTCGCCCGCGTCCACTTCGACGACGCCCGAGTAGTATCGACCCTCGTCGGCAGCGTCGGCGTCCGCCGCGGTGTCCTGGCGCTCCAGGATCGTAACGGAGGCGTTCTGCTCGGTGACGACCAGCGTGTAGTTGAACAGGGACTGCGACGTCATCGACGTCCGGATCGTCACGTCCTCGGCGTCGACGCCCGCGGGCACGTAGATGACGGTGCCGGTGGTGAACAGCGCTGTCGAGAGCGCGGTCAGGCGGTTCTCCGTGGGGTCGACGACGCTCCCGAACGTCTCCTCGACGAGTTCGGCGAGGTCGTCGTCCTGCAGCGCGTCGTGGAACGACGCGACCTCGATGTCGTCGACGCCGACCTGGTCTTTCTGTTCGGTCTGCCGGAGCGGGTCGACCAGTGCTTCGAACTCGAGGTCCTCGAGGTTCGTCCACTTGCGGCCGGGCGTCTTGATGACGCTCGGGTAATCGAGGGTCTCGAGCTGATCGAGCGCGTCGAGTCGCGCCTCCAGCAGCCACTCGGGCTCGTCGCGTTCGGCCGCCAGCTTGCGTACGGTCTCTTCGGAGATGTCCTGGTGAATCTGCGTGCTCATGTTATCCGAGGCTACCCTCCATCTCGAGTTCGATGAGGCGATTGAGCTCGACGGCGTACTCGATGGGCAGTTCCTCCGTGATCGGCTCGATGAAGCCGGCGACGATCATCTGCTTGGCGTCGTCGTCGTCCAGTCCGCGCGACTGGAGGTAGAAGACGTCCTCGTCGCCGATCTTGCCGACGGTCGCCTCGTGGGCGACGTCCACCTTCGACTCGTTGATCTCCATGTACGGCATGGTGTCGCTGGTGGACTCGTTGTCGAACATCAGCGCGTCGCACTCGACGGACGTCGAGGAGTTCTCGGCGCCGTCGGCGATGTGGACGAGGCCGCGGTAGTTCGTGCGGCCGCCGTCTTTCGCGATGGACTTCGACTCGATGGTGGACTTCGTGTCGGGCGCGTTGTGGTAGACCTTCGCGCCGGTGTCGATGTCCTGGCCTTCGCCCGCGAACGCGATGGTGATGTGGTTGTCAGTCGCGCCGCGCCCCTTCAGGATGGTGCTCGGGTACAGCATGGTGGCTTTCGACCCCATCGACCCGGACACCCACTCCATGGTCCCGTTCTCCTCGACGATGGCGCGCTTCGTGTTGAGGTTGAACGTGTTCTTCGACCAGTTCTGGACGGTCGAGTACTGCACGTGGGCGTTCTCCTTCACGAAGACCTCGACGCCGCCCGAGTGGAGGTTGTGGGAGCCGTACTTCGGGGCCGAACAGCCCTCGATGTAGTGGACTTCCGAGCCCTCCTCGGCGATGATGAGCGTGTGCTCGAACTGGCCCATGCCCTCCGAGTTCATCCGGAAGTACGCCTGCACGGGCATGTTCACGGTCACGTCCTCTGGGATGTAGACGAACGACCCGCCGGACCAGACGGCGCCGTGGAGCGCCGCGAACTTGTTGTCACTCGGGGGAACGCACTTCGTCATGAAGTGCTCCTTGACGAGTTCGGGGTGTTCCTGGACGGCCTCGTCCATGTTCATGAAGACGACGCCCTTCTCCTCCCAGCGCTCCTGCATGTTCTGGTAGACGACCTCGGACTCGTACTGGGCGCCGACGCCGGAGAGCGCTTCGCGCTCGGCCTCGGGGATGCCCAGTTGCTCGAACGTGTCCTGGATCTCGTCCGGGAGGTCCTCCCAGCTGTCGGCGCCGGAGCGCTTGTCGACGTCGGGGCGGATGTACGGCACGATCTGCTCGACGTCGAGTTCGGACAGGTCCGGCTGGCCCGGCCAGTCCGTCGGCATCGGCATCTTCTTGTACTGTTCGAGGGCGCGGAGCCGGCGCTCCAGCATCCAGTCGGGCTCGTCTTTGTCTTCGGAGATGAGCCGAATGGTCTCCTCCGTGAGGCCTTTCTCGGACTTGAAGGCGGACTTCTCCTCCTTCTTGAACTCGAATCGGGCCTCGGTGTCGGTTTCTTCGAGGTGATCTTGGTCTGAACTCATGGTTGTGTGTGGTTATGCCGTCTCGTAGACCTGGTCGCGCACCCAGTCGTAGCCCTCGTCTTCGAGCTGCTGAGCGAGCTCCGCGTCGCCCTCCATCACGATCTCGCCGTCCAGCATGATGTGGACGCGGTCGGGTTCGACGTAGTCGAGGATGCGCTGGTAGTGCGTGATCTGGAGGATCCCGGTGTCCTGTTCCTCGCGGAGGGCTTCGATGCCCTTCGCGACGTCCTGCAGGCGGTCGATGTCCAGCCCGGAGTCGATCTCGTCCAGCACGGCGATCGAGGGCTCGAGGATGGCGGCCTGCAGAACCTCGTTCTGTTTCTTCTCGCCGCCGGAGAAGCCGGCGTTGAGGTAGCGCTGGGCGAAGGATTCGTCCATGTCCAGCAGCGCCATCTTCTCGGAGAGGAGCTGCTGGAACTCGGCGACGCCGACGTCGCCGTCGTCCGCCGGGCCCTCCATCGGGGAGGTCTCGTAGCCCGCGTCCTCCTCCTCGTCGTCTTCGTCGTCGCCGAAGAGGAGTTCGTCGCGCTCGTCGAGTTTCGCGTTGAGCGCGGTCCGGAGGAAGTTCACGAGCGTGACGCCCTCGATCTCGGCGGGGTACTGGAAGCCGAGGTAGATGCCGAGCGCGGCGCGCTCGTTCGGTTCCAGTTCGAGGAGGTCCCACGTCTCGGCGCCCTCGGGAATCTCGTCGATGTCGTCGAAGTCGTTCGCTTCGATGTGAAGCAGGACTTCGCCGTCTGTGACGTCGTACGCCGGGTGACCGGCGACGATCTTCGACGTCGTCGACTTCCCGGAGCCGTTGGGCCCCATCAGCGCGTGGATCTCCCCCGACGGGATCTCCAGGTCGACGCCGTTGAGAATCTTCTCTCCGCCCTCTTCTGCGACTTCCGCGTGTACGTTTTTGAGTTCGAGCGTAGCCATTGCCTCAGTCGTCCTGACGAAGGGGACTGGGACGCATAACGGTTACGGAATCCCCCCTATCCGTTTTCTAATTCTCGAAAAACAGTTAGGGTTTGGGAAAACCTAAAAATTGATGGTCGAACCCGTACGTCCCGCTCAGTCGTCGGCCGCAACCGGCTTCCCGTGGTCGATTTCAGTGCCCAGGAGGTCGAGGTACTGCGCGATCCACTCCGGGTGGTCCGGCCACGCCTGCCCGGTCACGAGGTTCCCGTCCGTCGTCACCTCGTCCACCCACGAACACCCGGCCGCCTCCACTTCGGCGCGGACGGCGGGATACGACGTCATCTCGTAGCCGTCGAGGACGCCGGCCGCTGCGAGGATCTGCGGACCGTGGCACAGCGCCGCCACGGGCTTCTCGGCCTCGAAGAAGTGCCGGACAGTCTCCAGCACCTCGTCGTACGTCCGGAGGTACTCCGGCGCGCGGCCGCCCGGAACCACGAGCCCGTCGTAGTCCGCGGGGTCGACGTCCGCCATCGTCGCGTTCAGCGCGAAGTCGTGGCCGCGCTCCTCGAGGTACGTCTGGTCCCCGCGGAAGTCGTGGATCGCCGTCTTCACCGTGTCGCCGTCCTCCTTCTCGGGGCAGACCGCGTGCACCTCGTGGCCCACTGCCTGGAGTGCCTGGAACGGCACCATCATTTCGTAGTCCTCTACGAAGTCACCGGCGAGCATCAGTAGTTTCGCGCCCATGTTCGGACAAACGGCTGCCACGGAGATAACTGTTCGCTAGCCAACATTCGCTAGGGCCGGCCGTCGGGGCACTCCCGCCGGGTCGACTCACTGCTCCGGTCCCAGTCGCAGACCGCCGCCGGCTCACATGAAGTTCCCGAGACCGGTCTGGGTCTGCCCGCTCTTGACCTCCTCCCAGGAGATGTCCAGCGCCTCGAGGATGCGCTCGATTGGCCCCTTCAGGGTCTTGTCCAGCATCTTGTCGAAGTCAACCTCGAACTCGTCGGGAATCTGGTCGGCGTACTCGTAGCAGATGACGTCGTGGTCGGTCTTGAACTCCACGTACAGCGGGTCGTCCCGCAGGTCGGGGTTCTCCGCCTCCAGCTCCCGGAAGAAGTTCGGGTGGACCTTCCGGAGGTAGAGGCGCTTGGGTTTGGACCCGCGCTGGAAGTTCGTCCCCAGCAGGCGGTTCGCGTACTTCGCGCCCCTGACCTGCGCGGTGTCGGTGTCGTAGTTGTCCAGGCGCTTCCCGATGCCGCCAGGGATGCCGATGTCGTCGAGGTCCACGCTCCCCTGCTGGTAGTCCTCGATGACGTCGTGGACGTACTCCTCGACGGCGTCCACGTCGCCCTCCTTCACGATGAGCTCGATGACGCGCTTCTGGACGCGCTTCGTGATGGGCGCGATGTCCGAGCGCTGGTACTCGAAGCCCGTGATGTCGATGTCGTCGACGTCCTTGCCCTCCTTCCAGACGATGTGACCGGCGTAGCGCTTCTTCTTGCCCGCCTGGAAGAACCGCCGGTAGAGCTTCTCGAACTCGATCTCGAAGCGGTGCTCGTCCGCGTGCAACTCCTCGCGCGCGAACTCGTCGTAGGCGGCGTTGATGTGCTCCTCGATGCCGAAGGACTCCTCGATGGCCTCCTCGGTCGAAATCTGTCCCCCGAGTTCCAACATAACGCTGTCGGTGTCGCCGTATGCCACCTCGTGGCCGATTTCGTTCGCCGCGTCCTCGGTGAACGAGATGACCTCTCGACCCGTAGCGGTGACGGCAGCGCCCATCTCCTTGTCATAGAGCCGGAAGCGATCCCACCCAAGAACGCCGTAGAGACTGTTCATGATGACCTTCACCGCGGCCTGCTGGCGGTCGTAGCGGTCGTACGTCTCGCTGTCGGGGTCGTGCTCGTTGCGCAGCGACTTCTTCTGCTCGCGCTCCGCGAGCGTCTCGTCGATGATCTCCCGGATGATGCCGTCCGGTTCCTTCCGGAAGTGCGTTCCATTGGGAGCGCGGTACGTCTCGCCGTCGTAGGCCTCGGGGTCGACTTTCGTCTCCGGCGACGCGTTCGTCGTCACCATGCACATCGGGTACAGGCTCTTCAGGTCCAGCACCGTCACGTTCTCCCGGACGCCAGTAATCGGGTCGAAGACCGCGCCGCCCTCGTAGTCCTCTGACTCCTGCTGCCCCTTCGACGGCAGCACGAACCGGCCGTGGGCCTTGTGGAGGATGTAGAGGTCCACCGCGTCCCCGGGCGTGGTCGCGTCCTCGAGCTTGCAGCCGACGAACTCCGCGACCTCTTTCCAGAACGGGACGATGTTCTGCTTGCGGTCGATCTCCACGCAGAGCTCGACGTCGCGGATGTTGTACTCCAGGAGGCGCTCGGGGTCGTCCTCCCAGAGGTCGCCGATGTCGCCCGTGTAGCGTTCCTTCCCGGCGTCCAGTTCCTTCTCCCCGACCGCGTCCAGGCGGTAGGAGTCCAGTTCCGAGCGCTGCATCCGCTGGTAGCCGTACAGCAGGTCGAAGACGACCCGTCCCTTGACGTTCGGGCCGCCCCACCCGGACGTCCAGACCTCGTTCACCCGCGAGAGCCGGTCGGAGTCCAGGTCGTGGTCCGTGTAGGGGTCGAGTTCGTCGAGGCGGTCGATGTAGTACGGCGCGTCGAAGTCGTCGAAGTTCCAGCCCGTGAGGACGTCCGGGTCCGTCGTCTCGACGTACTCCAGGAACGCGTCGTGCATCGCCTCCTCGGTGTCGAACGCCCGGACTTCGACGTCGGCGGACTCTTCGAGGAGTTCGTGGTCGGCGACCTCGGATGGCGACGGTGCGGTGGCGTCAGGTGCCTCGTAGAGCCACGCGATGTACTCGTCGCGGTAGGAGTCGTGGCTCGTCAAACAGAGGACGGGTTCCTCGCCCTCCTCGGGGAACCCCGAGCGGTCGTCGACCTCGATGTCGAACGTGTTCACGCGCACGTCGCCGGCCACCTCGCTCGTCTCGATTTCGTCGTGGTGGACGTAGACGGCGCCGTCGTCGGCGCGGCGCTCCGGCACGCGCAGCCCGCTCGTGACGTCTTTGTCGATGAGCAGGCGGTTCGGGAACAGGATGTCCGCCTCGTAGTGGTCGAAGTTGTCCCGGATGTTCCCGACGTCGCGGGGCGTCCGCCCGAAGATCTTCGTGAGTTTCTCGCCGCGGATGGACTCGTAGGGGTCGCCGCTCTCGTCGGTCTCCTCGGTGCCGGTGATGGCGTCGTCCGTGAGGTCGTCCTCGTCGATGCTGTCTGTCGGCGCGTAGAAGTACGGCCGGAACCCGTGGACGCGGACGTGCTCGGCTGTGTTGTCCGCGGTGCGGCCGAACACGTGAACGACGGGGCGCTCGCGGTCCCCCCCGCCCTCGACGGTGTAGTCCACCTGGGTGACCATCAGTTCGACGTCGCCGTCGGCGTCCGGCAGCGCGTCCGCTTCCGCGCTCACGATCTCGGTCACGACGGGGTCCGCGTCGCCCGCCACCACCTCCGCCTCGGCCCGCCGCACGTCCTCGGGCACGTCCGCGCCGCCGTCGCCGTCGGACGCGCCACTCCCCTCGTGCATGAACTCGGAGAGGTCCGTGTCTTCCATTAGGTCGTAGTTTGGGCCTACCGCCTAAAAACTCGCCCTTCCGTGCGGCGAGTTCGGACACTGGGGGAAGGCTTATGCCATGCTACTTCATACCACATTCCGAGGTGACCAACGTGACTGACCACGCAGCGGGCGACGCGCATCGCCACAACGACGTCCCGCAGTTGCCAGAGGGCAAAGACGCCCGAGAGAACGTGGAGTCCTACGACACAGAGGACGGGGTCGTATTCTACGACGCCGAGAATCCGCTCGCGTGGCTCAAAGCGACGAACGCGATGTCGCTGGGCGACGTGCTCTGATAGGTAACGCTTTTCCACCGACGACGCCCTTCTTCGACCGTGCTGGACGACCTGGTGCCCGACGAGCAGTCCGACGCCGAGCGCGAACTCGCGCCGTCCGTCGACGTCCCCGACGAGTCCGACGCCGACCCTCGCCTCCAGCGGCAGTTCTGGCTGCTCGTGCTCGTGTTCAACGTCGCGCTGATGGCGCTCAGCGTCGGCGCGATGCTCGCAGTCTTCCGCGGCCAGTGGGACACCGGGGGTAGCCTCGTCGGTGCGGGCACCGTTCTCACCGCCTACGGCTACTACAAGTACCGCGTCTACTCGCAGAAAGACGCGGCGGACGATGACGCGGACGCCGACGTGGACGCGGACGCCGACGTGGACGCGGACCCACAGGACGAGTAGCCCGCGACCAGTTTTTCTTGGGCCACCGTGGCTCCCCCGGACCCGGAACGCCTAACGCCCAGCAGTCGCTGTGTGCTCGTATGCGAACGGTCCGCGACGAGGACGGGCGACGCTACGTCCTGCTCAAGGAGAGCACCGACAGCAGCCTCGTCCGCGACCCCGAGACGGGGGAGGAACGCCACCTCCCCAACGACGACCTCGAACCAGCGGGCGGAGAGGCCCCGTTGGCGGTCCTCGCAGACGCGATTCCGGAGGCCGCGCGCCGCGTCGTCAGCGCGTGCCACGACGACTGGCACCTGGGCCTCCTCGTCGACCTCGCGGACCGCGGCCCGCTGGCCGCCCGCGAGATGCTCGGCGCCTACGACGCCTGCGAGAGCGACCTCGTCGGCTCGCTCACCGAACTCCGCGCCGCCGGCCTCGTCGAGGAGACGACTGTCGCCGGCGAGCGCGGCTACCGGCTCACGGATCTCGGCGAACGCGGCGTCGCTGCGCTTCGCGACTAGGGATGGGCGTGCTCCCGGCGCCACTCAGTCCGCCAGTACTTCCGCGGCGTCCCTGACGATCCGCGACCGGTTCGTCGTCGCGTCCTTCTCCACGCGCACCACGTCGTCCGCGGCGTCCACGAGCTCGTCGTCGTGGCTCACCACGACGATCTGCTCGACGCCCTTCCGGCGCATCGAATCCACGAGTTCCACGAGCTGCGAGATGTGTCCGGAGTCGAGGAACACCGTCGGTTCGTCGAGGATGAGCGGCGGCATCGGCGCGTCGCCCTCGATGCCCTCCGCGAGCAACTGGTAGATGGCACACCGCAGGCTGAGGTTGAACAGCGCGCGCTCGCCGCCCGAGAGCTGTTCGGGTTCCAGGGGCTCGCCGTCCTTCTGGTAGACCGTCAGCTCGTACTCGCCGGAGAGCTCGATGCGCGCGTACGAGTCGTTCTGGTAGACGAGGTCGAACGTCTCGTTCAGCAGGCGTTCGAGTTTCGTGACGTTCTGCTGGCGGAGTTCAGCGCGCAGGTCGCCGTACATCGACTCCAGTTCCGACACCTCGTCGTGGATCGACGTGAGTTCGGCGAGCCGCGCGGCGACCGTCTCGCGCTGGTCGCGCAGTTCCTCCAGCGCCTCGATGGCGTTCTCCGCGGCTCCGATCTGCCCCTGGAGGTCGTCGCGGTCCTCGTACAGCGACTCCAGCTTCGGCTCGACCTTCTCGATGTAGTCCTCGGCGCGTTGCCTGTTCTCCCTGGCTTCCTCGATGCGGTCCTCGTCGAACGCCGCCTCGAGGGTCTGCTTGCGCTCCCGGAGGTCGGCGAGGCGCTCGCGGCGCTCGTCGTTGCGGTCCGCGAGGTCCGCTCGCTTCTCCGCGAGCTGGTCGGCTTTCTCCCGCTTGTCCGCGGCCGCCGCCAGCAGGTCCGCCAGGTCGTCGAGGACTGAGATGCGTTCCTTGAGCTCGGTCTGCTCGGCGTTCAGCTCCGCGAGTTCCTCGCGCTTGGCGTCGGCCTGCTCGCGCTTCGATTTGGCCTCCTCGCGGGCGTCCAAGGCCTGCGAGTCGAGGTCGGCGGCGTCCTCGCGCTTCTGTGCGGCGGCTTCTCGCGCCTCCTCGGCGGCCGCTTCCCGGTCGTCGCGGCGGTCCTCGGCGAGTTCACGGTTGCGCTCCAGTTCGGCGACCTCGCGCTCGCACTCCACGAGCGCCTCCGCGCGGTCGATGCGGTCGGTGACGTCGTCGCGTCCGCCTCGATGGCCTCCAGTTCCGCCTCCAGGTCGGCGACGCGCTCGCGGTACTCGTCGACGCTCTCGACGTGCGGCGACCCGTCGACCGGCTGCCCGCACTCCGGGCACTTCCCGGCGTCCAGTAACTCCTCGGCCTCCTCGACGCGGTCCGTCGCGGACTGCAGGTCCGCGCGCACGTCCTCCCGGCGCTCCCGGAGGTCCGCTAAGTCGGCTTCCAGCGACTCGCGGTGGGCCGTTGCGTTCCCGAAGCCAACCGGCGCGTCCTCGAATGCCGCCTTCGCCTCTGCGATTTCCCCGTCCAGGTCCTCGATGCGCTCGACGGCCTCCTCGCGGTCAGACTCGGCCTCCTCGGCCTCCGCCTCGAGTTCGTCGGCCGTCTCCCGCACGTCCTCGGCGCGGTCTTCGAGGTCCTCGGCGCGCTCGGCGGCGTTCTCGGCCTCCGTCTGGAGTCTGGAGACGTCGGGCGCGACCTCCGAAATCTGCTCGGTGACCGACTCGCGCTGGTCGGCGAGGTCCTCGCGCAGCGACGCCACCGCGTCCTCGTCGGCTTGCTCGAGTTCAGTGCCAGCGACCAATTCTGACGCCTCGTCCTCGAGGTCGCTGGCGACCGCCCGGAGGTCGCTGGCGCGCTCGGCCAGGTCCTCGCGCTCGCTGGTCGTCTCCGCGATGGCCGCCCGGACGTCCGAGATGGTTCCCTCGACGTCCGCGAGTTCCTCGCGTTTCTCCTCGTAGCGCTCCAGAACGTCCCGGGCGTCCGCCAGGGTCTCCCTGGCGGTGTCCCGCTGGTCCTCGTAATTCTCGATGTCCGCCGCGACGTCCGCGAGGTCGGATTTGAGGCTCGCGAGCGTCTCGTGGGGCTCGTCCGCCTCCCGGGCCTCGATCTGTTCGTCGAGCTGGTCGAGTTTCCCCTCGACGTTGCTCCTGACGTCCTCCACGCCGAGGCGGGCGTCGCCCGCGCGCTGCCGGTACTCCTCGAGCTTCCCGAGCTGGAGGAGGTCGTCCAGCATGTCCTGGCGGGTGGACGGCGACGCGTTGATGAGCTTGTTCACTTCGCCCTGCCGGACGTACGCGCAGTTCACGAACGCCTCGGCGTCCATTCGCAGGAGCTCCGTGACGTGACCCTCGACGTCGGTGACCCCGTCGATGCTGCCCGACGGCGTCTCGAGCACGCAGTCCGCGGTTGTCGCGCGGTCGCCCGTGTAGCGAATCCGGCGGTGGACGTGGTACTCGCTGCCCGCGTGCGTGAACCAGAGGTCGATTTCGGCTTCCTCCGCGCCGATGGTGACGATCTCGTCCAGCGTCTTGTCGAGGGCGTTCGCGCCGTACAGCGCGAAGAAACACGCCTCCAGCAGGCTGGACTTCCCGCTGCCGTTGAGGCCGTGGATGACCGTCACGCCCCGGTCGAGGCGGACGTCGGCGTCCTCGTAGCACTTGAAGTTCCGCAGGGAGACTCTGGTGAACCTCACGAGAAGTCCTCCATGGTGGTCGCCTCTACCTGCGCAGTCGATTCGTCGTCGTCACCGGCCCCGACGTCGTGGTCGGTCGCCTCGTCGTCGCTGTCGACAGTCTCGTCGTCGCCACCAGCCGGTTCGTCGTCGCTGTCGACAGACTCGTCCCCGCCACCTGCCGCGTCGTCGCCACCTTCGCGCGGTTCGTCGTCGACGTCGTCGCTCGCGTTCGCTGGTTCGTCCTCGAGCACCGCCTCGACGCGCTGCTTGACGCGCTCGCGGACGTTCGAGTCCGCGACGCCGTCGTCGCGGACCGTGTCGTCGACGTCGAGGCTCGCTTCACTGAGCCCCATCTCGCGGACGCGCTCCCTGACGGCCTCGTCGGGGTCCGCGAACGAGACTTCGACGTCGTCGTCGGCCTCGACCTCGCGGCGGTCGTTCACGCGCGTGATGAGAGCACCGCGCTCGTCGCCGAAGCGCTCGACGTCGGCGGGCGTGACGGTGTCGCCGCCGCCCTCGACAGTGACGATGACGACGGCGCCCTCGAGGTCGCGCTCGCGGAGTCGCTCGCGGACGTACTCGGTGCCGTCCTCGGGCCCGAGGTCGACGTCCACGAACACGAAGTCGCGGGTGTCCAGGCCCTTCCGGGAGATGGCGACGTCGCCGTCCTCGAAGTCGACGAGGTTGTAGCCGCGCGCCTCGCGCTCGCTCGCGCTCGCTCGCTCGGTGGACCCACAGTACGTCACCCAGGTGTCTGCGACCTGGGCGGTGTCTGCTTCGTGGTTGTCGCCGAGGAGGACGGCGTCGAAGTCGACGTTCGATTCCTCGAGCACGACGTCGAGGTCCCAGTTGGCGTGCGCGAACGGCGTGAACAGGCCGTGCGAGACGAGCGCGGAGTGGTCGGCGTCCCGTTCGTCGAACTCGTAGTCGAGGTCCGGTCGCTTGGACTCGGGGACGTAGTCCTGGCCGTAGAAGACGGTGTCCTCGACCACGCGGCCGGTCTCGTCGAGGCGTTCGGCGAGGTCCAGCGTCTCGAAGAGGTCCAGCCACTGGGCGTCCCGCGTGCCCTCGTGGTTGCCGACGATGGCGAGGAACGGGATGTCGTTCTCCCGCAGCGGTCGGAGGACGGAGATGGTCCCGAGGATGTCTCGGAGGCCGGGCCGCCGGTCGTGGTAGAGGTCGCCCGCGTGGACGACGGCGTCGACGTCCGCCGCGACGGCGTCCTCGACCACCGACCGGAACGCCTCGAGGAAGTCCTCGCGGCGCTCGGGGGCGTGGTACTGGCGGTAGCCGAGGTGGGTGTCCCCCGTGTGGATGACGCGAACCATTTGCTGTGAAGGTGTAGCGGTACGGCGGATAAAGGTTCGGCGCTTTTGCGGACCGGGAGCGCTCCCTCTGTCAGTTCGTACCGACTGGGACGACGGCCTGGAGCCGCTTGACGACGTGGAACGTGAGGATGGCTTCGACGAAGTACAACGGTGCGAGCAGGTGGATTTCGATGAGCGGTCCGAGGACGTCGAACAGCCCGTCCCAGCTCGCCCACGTGTCGATGGGGAACGCGTAGAAGCCCAATGGAATCCCGATCAACAGGACGCCCGTAATCAGGGTGGCTGCGAGGACGGCGGGGAGGCCCGCGAACTGGAGACCGAACTCCCACTCGTCGGTCCGGGGGCCGTTGAGGACGCCCGCGAGACAGCCCGCGAGCAGCACGGTGTTCAGGGACGGGTCGGCGAACCTGCCGGCCGTCCCGACGACGGCGACGAGCAGCGTCGCCTGGAGGATTCTGTCGTCTGTCGAGAGGTACTCGAATGGGTGCTTGGAGGGCAACCGCATGCCCAGGAGGGGAGGAAACAGGTCCTAAAGTGTTGGGATGACGATTAGATCGGGTGACGACCCAGGGCACCCGAGACCGTGGGGTCGGGCGTGTAGCTGGGTTCGCGGTCAGAGACTGCCGCAGGATGTGTTGGCGGTCAGAGACTGCCGCAGGATGTGTTGGCGGTCAGAGACTGCCGCAGGATGTGTTCGCGGTCAGGCGAGCGTGTAGATGCGCTTGCGGGCGTCCGAGAACGAGAACCGGGACTCGACGACCTCGTGTTCCTCGAGGCGGGTGAGCGCGTAGCGGACCGTGCGTGCGGGAAGCAGGGTTTCTTCTGCGAGTTCGCTCTGGGTGAGGGTGTCGTTGTATTCCAGGACCTTCGCGACCAGCTTGGCGCTGGGCGGCAGGTCTTCGAGTGCTTCGACCGTGTCGCCGTCGAGTGCGGTGGCGCTCATACCACCCCATACTGAATGCTTAAAGATAATGCTTTCGCTATTGAAAATGCGTATTGGTTATTATTCCGCCGGGTATGTTGGGTCACCCGAAGCCTCTTATGAACCAGCGCCTTACTCTCGTGTGATGACCGAGACCGCAGAGGACGCGGAGCTGCCCTACGAAGACGGCGCTTCTCTCCAGGAGAAAATCGAAGCGCTCGAAGAGCAGCTCTCGGCCCTCGAGGACGAGAACGAGGAGATGCGGGACCGTCTCCTCGACGCGAACGCCGAGAACAACAAGTACCAACAGAAACTCGAACGCCTCTCCCACGAGAACAAGAAGCTCAAGCAGTCGCCGCTGTTCGTCGCCACCGTCCAGGAACTCAACGACGACGGCGCCATCATCAAACAGCACGGCAACAACCAGGAGGCGCTCACCGAGGTCACCGACGAACTCCGCGAGGACCTCGAACCCGGCGCCCGGGTCGCCGTGAACAACTCGCTGTCCATCGTCGAACGACTCGACGACGAGGCGGACGTCCGCGCCCGCGTCATGGAAGTCGACGAGTCGCCGGAGGTCGGCTACGACGACATCGGCGGCCTCAACGACCAGCTCCGCGAGGTCCGGGAGACCGTCGAACTCCCGATGAAGAACCCCGAACTGTTCGACACCGTCGGCATCGACCCGCCGAGCGGCGTGCTCCTGCACGGGCCGCCCGGTACCGGGAAGACGCTGATGGCGAAGGCCGTCGCGAACCAGACGGACGCGACGTTCATCAAGATGGCCGGCAGCGAACTCGTCCACAAGTTCATCGGTGAAGGCGCGAAGCTCGTTCGCGACCTCTTCCAGGTCGCCCGCGACCACGAGCCGGCCGTCGTCTTCATCGACGAGATCGACGCCATCGCGTCGAAGCGCACGGACTCCAAGACGAGCGGCGACGCGGAAGTCCAGCGCACGATGATGCAGTTGCTCTCCGAGATGGACGGCTTCGACGAGCGCGGGGACATCCGTATCATCGCCGCGACCAACCGCTTCGACATGCTCGACCGCGCCATCCTCCGGCCCGGCCGCTTCGACCGCCTCATCGAGGTGCCGAACCCCGACGACGTCGGTCGCGAGAAGATCTTCCGCATCCACACGCGGCGCATGAACCTCGCCGACGACGTGGACTTCGCGAAGCTCGCCACGGACACCGACGGCCGCTCCGGCGCAGACGTCGCCGCGATCTGCACGGAGGCCGGGATGTTCGCCATCCGGGACGACCGCGAGCAGATCACGATGGCGGACTTCGAGGCCGCACGCGAGAAACTCGAACAGGACACCGACGCCGCCGCGGAACCGACGCGGACGTTCGCGTAACGCGGCCCGATCGGTCTCGGAGCCGGTTCTCGGTCTCGGCTTTTAGTTTCTCGAGCGGCCGCGCTGGGACTCCTCCACCTACAGCTCCGAGCCCGTCGCGTCGAAGCTGTTCGCGGACAGGGGGTGTGACGTCACTTCCCCCTCGGCACCGGCACCGCACCGTGTCGCGGAAACATACTTCCGCTATTTTGCGGCGGAGAATATCACAAATCCCGTTCAACGCCCTTTGAGGGACAATTCGGGGATAGATTTATCATATCCGCGCCTAGAATACGGAAGTAGAGTTCCGGTTACAGATGGCTCCACCAACCACCGACGACCTGTCGACGGACGAACTACTGGCTCGCGAGTACGACCGCTACACCGACCGCACGCCGAACTCCGCGGACGTGGCCGAGACACTCCGGGAGATCGTCCCGGCAGGCGTCTGTAGCACGTTCCGCGCGTACGACCCCCATCCCGTTCACGCGGAGCGCGCAGAGGGCGCGTCGATGTTCGACGTGGACGGCAACGAGTACCTCGACTTCGCGCTGAACAACGGCACGCAGCTCGTCGGCCACGCACACCCGACGCTCACCGACGAAGTGAGCGACCAGCTCGAGGACGGCACGCTGTACACGCGGCCGTCGGAGCTCATCGGGTACGCCGCGCAGCCCCTCGTCGACCGCTGGGACGCCATCGAACAGGTCCGGTTCACGAACAGCGGGACCGAGGCCGTGATGCACGCGACGCGGCTCGCTCGCGCGTACACCGGCCGCGAGAAACTCATCCGCATGGAGGGTGCGTACCACGGCGCCCACGACCCGGCGCTCGTGAGCAAGATGCCGCCGGTCGAGCAGGCCGGGCCGGCCAGCGACCCGCGCCCGGTCAAGGAGTCGCAGGGCATTCCCGACGCGGTGCCGGAGGACGTACTGCTCGCGCAATACAACGACCCGAACAGCGTCGAGCGCCTGCTCCGCGACCACGGCAGCGAGGTTGCGGCGATTCTCGTCGAACCCGCGTGCCTCAACCTCGGCCTGGTCGAGCCCGAGGACGGGTTCCTGGAGTCGGTGCGCTCGCTGGCCGACGAGTACAACGTCGTCCTCATCTTCGACGAGGTGAAGACGGGCGTCAAGCTCGCACCCGGTGGCGGCGCCGAATACTACAGCGTTCAACCGGACCTCGTCGCGCTCGCGAAAGCAATCGGCGGCGGCTACCCGGTCGGCGCGTTCGGCGGCCGCCGCGACATCATGGAACTCGTCGCGGCCGACCTCCAGGAGGGCGTCGCGACGGGCGCGGCCCACTACGGCACGTACAACGGGAATCCGCTGGCGCTGCGCGCGGTGGGCGTGACGCTGCGGGAGATTCTCACCGCGGACGCCTACGACCACGTCACCGGGCTCGCGGAGATGCTCGCGGACGGCTACCGCGAAATCGCGGCTGACGCCGGCCTCGACGCGCAGGTCAAACACGTGGGGTCCCAGGGGATGGTCCACTTCACGGACGAACCGATACGCACGTTCCGCGACTGGGAGCACATCGACGAACAGTTCCACGAGGCGTACTGGATCAGCATGCTGAACCGCGGCGTCATCCCGCACCCGCACGACGCCTCACAGCAGTGGACAGTCAGCGTCCAGCACACCGCCGAGGACGTGGAGGCTCACCTCGAGGCGTTCGCTGCCATCGCGGATGACCTCGCGGCGGCCCAGGAGTGACGCGTCGATGGCATCCGACCCCGACCAGCGGACGTACGACATCCTCCGATTGCTGGCGGCGCACGAACCCGTGGGCAGCGTCCACCTGACGGAGCACCTCCGGGAACGCGGCTACTCGCTGACCGAGCGGACGGTCCGACTGACGCTCTCGGACCTCGACGACGAGGGCCTCACCGAGAAGGCCGGCGGGAAGGGCCGGCGGTTGACGGCGGCCGGTCGCGCGGAACTCGAACGCGGCGGCGTCAGCGGCCGCGTCCAGCACGTCCGCGAGCGGCTCGCGGACCTCACGAGCCGCGTGACCTACGACCCGGATAGCGACGACGGCGACCTGGTAGTCGGAACGGTGCGCGTCCCGGAGACAGAGCGGTCGACGCTCGAGGAACTGCTCGCGGGACTCGACGACTCACCGCTCGGACCGGTCACCGCCTCCGTCGAGCCGGTGACGGTCGACGGAATCGACTCCCTGGAGGTGGCGGCACCGTCGAGTGTCACGGTCGACGGCGTGCTGTTGTCCAGCGGCATCGACAGCCACCCCGACACGCTCGGCCTCGTGGAGTACGACCCCGACCCCGACCCGGGGTCGCTCCCCTACGAGGACGACGACCCCGGTGCGGATGGCGGCGCGATTCGGCGGTTCACCGACGTCATCGGCGACGAACGCGCGACCCTGGACCTCGTGTCACTGCTCATCGACGCCGGCCGAACCGACGTTTCCAGCGCACTGGACGGCGACACCGGGTTGCTCGTCGCCGACAACCGCGAGGTGCCGCTGGCGAAGTACGACACTGCCCGCGAGCGGGCAACGAGAACGCGAGAGCGACTCGGCGGCGTCCTCGACTTGCGGCGGCCCCGGGAGTCCGGACCGTTCCCCTGGGGCGAACCGGGATGGACGTTCGCGTCGCTGACGTACGCGGGGACCGCGGAGTGCGTCATCTCGCTGTGCGTGGAAGCCGGAATCGCTGCCGACTGGGAGACGCTCGCCGGGACGCGTCCCCGGTCTGACCTCTCTAGCACCCGCTAGCAGCGGCAGTACGAGCGAACGAATCGGGGCCTGTTCTGAGCCGTCCGCTCTCGGCTGAATAGTTTCCACGCCGAAAGGGGCGGATCGAACAGCCGTGGGCCCCAGTAGTGGCGGCGTCGCGTACGAAGGCTTATGTATCCCTACCTGTGATTGACTGGCACGGTGGCAAACACATGCCAGGTAACAATTCACACTCTCGGCGGGAGTTCATCCGGACGACTGCAGCTGGCGCGGGAGCGGTCACGCTCTCCGGGCTCGCAGGCTGTACAGGCATCCTCGGCGGCGGCGGTGACAGCGGACCGCTGTCCGTAGCCGTCTACGGGGGCGTGTTCAAGGAGGTCATGGACGAACACCTCTTCGACCCCTTCCGCGAGGAGGTCGACTTCGAGGTCGAGTCCAAGGCCGCGCCGACCTCCGAGGAAGCGCTCACGCAGTACGACAACGCCGTCTCGGCGGGCGAAGCGCCCGTCGACGTCGCCATCATGGCGAACACCGGCGTCCTCAAGGGCCTGAACAAGGACCTGTGGCACTTCTGGAGCGACGACGACTTCGACAACCTCCAGTACATCACTGACAACCTCATCAACGAGACCGACGACGGCGTCGCCGCGATCGGCGCGCTGTCGTGGTACATCAACCTCGTCCAGAACACGGAGCAGTTCGACGAGACCATCGACTCGTGGACCGCGCTCTGGGACGACGAGTACAAGGGCGACCTCGCGCTCCTCAGCTACGCGTCGAACTCCTTCCTCCTCGAAGTCACGGCCGAAGTCCACTTCGACGGCAAGGAGATGCTGAACAGCAGGGACGGCATCGAGCAGTGCCTCGAGAAGCTCCAGGGCGTGAAGTCCCAGGCGGGCATGTGGTACGAGAACGAGGCGGAGTTCCAGTCCCGCCTCCGCAACGGCGAAGTCCCGGCGGGGATGCTGTACAACGACGTCACCCTGGTCATGCAGGACAAGGGCGCGCCGGTGCAGACGAACTTCGTCGAGGAGGGGTCGATCCTCGACTCCGGGCTGTGGGTCACGCTCAAGTCCTCGAACCTCAAGGAGGAGGCCCGCCAGTTCATCGACTACGCCAGCCAGCCGGACGTTCAGGACACGGTCGCGCAGAACCTCTACACGAGTCCGACGATTAAGCGCGAGCACTCTAGCATCGACGACGAGACCTACGAGAAGATCGCCGGCCCGGGTCCGTCCGAGGCCATCACCCCGAAGTACGAACTGTACGTCGAGGAAGCTGACTGGGTCAACGAGAAGTGGAACGAGTTCATCACCAACTGACGCATGAGTGGAATCTCTCTCCAGGATATCTCTAAGCGGTACTCTGGCTCGGTGCTCGCGGTCGACGACATCGACCTCGAGATCGAGAGCGGTGAGTTCGTCACGCTCGTCGGGCCCTCCGGCTGCGGGAAGACCACGACCCTGCGGACCATCGCGGGCTTCGAGAAGCCGACCGCCGGAACGGTCCACATCGGTGGCAAGGACGTCACCGACGCGCCGCCGTACGAACGCAACACCGGGATGGTGTTCCAGGACTTCGCGCTGTTCCCGCATCTGACCGTCCACGAGAACGTCGCCTACGGCATGGAAGCGGACGGTGGCTACACGGACGAGGAGATCGACGCACGCGTCGCGGAGATGCTGGAACTGGTCGAACTCCCCGGCACGGGCGACCGGAAGCCCGACCAGCTGTCGGGGGGCCAGCAGCAGCGCATCGCGCTCGCCCGCGCGCTCGCCCCGAAGCCCGACGCGTTGCTGCTGGACGAACCGCTCGCGAGCCTCGACAAGAAGCTCCGCGAGCAGATGCAGGTCGAGTTGCGCCGCATCCAGCAGGAAGTCGGCATCACCACCGTCTTCGTCACGCACAACCAGGAGGAAGCGCTCACGATGTCCGACCGCCTCGCCGTGATGAACGAGGGCAAGTTCGAGCAGGTCGGCCCGCCGGGCGACGTCTACAACGAACCCGAGACGCGGTTCGTCGCCGACTTCATCGGCACGGCGAACATCTTCGACGGTGACGTGACACAGACCGAGGACGGCTACGTGAGCGTCGACTGCGGCGACGTCGAGGTCGAGTCGACTGCGACCAGGGAAACCGCCGTCGGCGACGACGTCTCCGTCGTCGCGCGACCCGAGCGGTTCAACTTCCAGTCGTCTACCGACGACGACCGGGACGAGAACGTATTCACGGGCGAAGTCACGTTCCGGCGCCACCTCGGGAGCAGCGTCGAGTACCGCATCGAGACGGCCGAGGGCCGCGAAGTCGTCGTCGTGCGGCCGAGCGGGCTGGACGAACACGAACCGGGCGAGCAAGTGACGGTTTCCGTCGACGCCGACAACTGTCGGGTCGTCTCCACGTAACATGGCGACCGAAACATCTACCAGCGACGGTGGCGAGTCGGGCCGCGCGGGCCTCAAGCAGAACGCCAAGTACTACATCCTCTCCTACCCGCTCGCGTGGCTGGTGTTCGTGTTCCTCGCTCCGCTGGGGATGCTGTTCATGTTCAGCTTCTGGGTGCACGTCCCCGGAACGGGGTACACGGCCGGGTTCACGCTGGACAACTACGCGCGGTTCTTCACCAGCTCGCTGTACGTCCAACAGCTCTGGGTCACGGTGGAACTGGCGCTCGTGACGGCCGTCGTGTCCCTGTTGCTGGGCTATCCACTGGCGTATTACCTCGCGCGCATCGACCGGCCGTGGCTGCGAAACGTGCTCCTGATAACGATCATCTCCTCGCTGTGGATCACGTACGTCATCCGGGCGTACGCGTGGCAGGTCATTCTCGCGTCCCGCGGCATCCTGAGTTCGCTCGGCGTCGCGACCGGGATTCTCGGGAGCCACCAGTCGTTCTACCCCGGATACTGGGGGCTCGTCGTCGGGATGGTGTACGTCTTCCTGCCGTTCATGGTGCTGTCGCTGTACAGCAGCATCCGGAACCTCGACGGGGAACTGCTGGAGGCGTCGAAGAACCTCGGCGCCGGCCCCGTGCGGACGTTCCGCCGCGTGACGCTGCCGTTGACGAAGAACGGCATCGCGAGCGGGACGGCGCTGGTGTTCATCCTCGCGCTCGGCGCGTACGTGCTGCCGCGCCTGCTGGGCACGCCCAACCAGCGCACCCTACCGGTGCTCATCGAGCAACAGATCATGAGCGAGAGCAACTACCCGTTCGGGGCGGCGATGAGCGTCCTGCTCATCGTCGTGATGCTCGTGTTCCTCTGGGCGCTCATTCGCATCACGAACGTCTCCGCAGCGAACATCGGCGGCGCGGAGGGCGTCACCGGTGAGGACGAGACGTCGACGACCAGCGGCCCGGGCGCGCTTTCGGGCCTCTGGAGCCGACTGGGCGGCGTCGTCGCGGCGACCGGTCTCAGCCGGGTCTACGGGAGCGTCGCGTCGGCCGTCTCTGACCGGGTCGAGGCCGTCGACTCGGACACCCGCGAGTCGGTCATCGGTACGTCCTTCCGCGTGTACGTCGCCGCCGTGATGCTGTTCATCGCTGCGCCGCTGGGCATCATCGTCGCGGTGTCCTTCACGCCCGAGGAGTTCCTGACGTTCCCGCCGGGTGGCTTCTCCACGCGGTGGTACGTCGAGTTCTTCACCGACCCGGCGTGGGTCCGATCGCTGGTCAACAGCCTCACCATCGCGGCGGCGGCGGCGCTGCTGTCGACGTCCATCGGCGGCATCCTCGCGTTCACGCTCGACCGCTTCGACTACAAGTTCGGGTCGCTCATCGGGACGTTCGGCGTCCTGCCGATTCTCGTGCCGCCGGTCATCATCGCCGTCGCCTTCCTCGTCTTCTTCCTCCAGATCGGCCTGACGGGGACGCGGACGGGTATCATCGTCGCGCACGGCATCTTCTACGCGCCCCTGCCGTTCATCCTCATCACGCAGGGACTCAGCGAACTGAACCGCACCTACGAGGAAGCCGCGATGAACCTCGGTGCGTCGCCGGTCCGCACGATCCGCACCATCACGTACCCGCTGCTGCGTGCGAACGTCGTCTCGGGTGCGCTGTTCGCGTTCATCCTCTCACTGAACGAGTACATCATCGCGTGGCTGCTGTCGCTGTTCCTGGTGAAGACCATCCCGATCCAGATCTTCAACCAGCTGCGGTACTCCTATCCGCCGACCATCGCGGCGGCGAGCACCGTGTTCATCCTGCTCACCGTCGTCGTCATGACCGCGATCAATCGGCTGTCCGGGGGGATCTGGGAGTGACACCCGGCCCCGCGGACGCCCGGGTCACCGTCGTCCAGACGGAGCCGGAGTTCGGCGCCGTCGACGCGAACCGACAGGCGACCGTCGACGCGGTCCGCGAGCACGCGGACGCCGACCTCGTCGTGCTGCCTGAACTGGCGACTAGCGGCTACGTCTTCGAGTCGCACGGGGAGGTCGACGCGGCCGCCGAACCGGCCGACGGCCCGACCGCCGAGGCCTGGTCCGCGGTCGCCTCGGAGACGGACACCTGGGTCGTCGGCGGGTTCCCGGAAGCCGACGGCGACGACCGGTACAACAGTTCGCTCGTCGTCTCGCCCGGTGGCGTCGAGGGCGTCTACCGCAAGGTCCACCTGTGGAACGAGGAGAAGCGGTGGTTCGAGGCCGGTGAGGACCTTCCCGTCTTCGACACGCCGTTCGGCCGCCTCGGCGTCCAGATCTGCAACGACGTCTGGTTCCCCGAACTGACGACGAAACAGGCGCAGTCAGGTGTCGACCTCGTCGCGGTACCGACCAACTGGGTGCCGGAGCCAGCGGACCGTCCCGCGGGGTGGACGATGGGCGTCCACCACGCCGTCGCAAACGCGAACGCCAACCGGGTGTTTTTCGCGTGCGCGGACCGCGCCGGCACCGAACGCGGCGTCACCTTCGAGGGGCAGAGCGTCGTCGTCGACCCCGACGGCGTCCCGCTCGCGGGACCGCTGCCCGACAGCGGAAGTCACAGCGCCACCGCGGACTGCGACCTCGCGCGAGCCAGGGACAAAGCCCTCACGCCGCGCGACGACGTGCTCGCGGACAGGCGGCCCGACGTCTACGACGACCAGTAGTCGCTGCGTCGCGGTCGCTCCGCCGAGAATCAGTCGTCGAGTGCGGCCGGACGCGGCGCCGCAATCGGTCCGAGGCGGTTCCGTTCTATCGTGCCGTACAGCGTCTCCCAGTCCTCGGTCAGTCCGTACTCGTACAGCGCCGCGAGCGCGAGTTCGCCGGTGCCGCAGTACGTCAGCGTGCCGAACGCCCACGCGAGGGTCCCGTTCGAGACTGTTTCGTCCTCTCGTGGCCGCCGGAAATCGAAGACGCCGCCGAGGGCGTCCCGGGTGGCGATGGTGAGGTCCCGGGCTTCCTCGAAGCGGTTGATCGGGAACTCGCGGTCGTCACCGATGAGCAGGCCGGAGTCGCCGTCCTCGAGCAGCGGCCTGACGTTGCTGCGGCCGGCCTCGACGAGCAGCGAGATGACGTCGATGGACGACCCCTCGCCGTTGATGACGTCGACGTACCGGACGATGCGGCCGCCACGTGATTCGCTGCCCGGGACGGCGACGTACTCCGTGCTCCCGTCGACGGGATCGTCGGCGACCGCCTCGTCGACGCATTCGTCGTCGCTCTCGGCTGAACTCGCGGTCGGCTCGTATTCGAGGACGCCCGCGGTCAACAGGTTCGCGTTCACGCCGTGTGAGAGCAGGACGCCGTCCAGCGTGATGCTGGACGGGGCCAGCAGCCGGTAGTCGCCGGGCTCGGTGTCGGAACTCTCCTCGAGGGAGACCGGGACCGGGCCGAGGGGCAACGCGTCCAGTCGCTCGACGAGGGAGACGGCTGCCTCCACGTCGTCTTCGTCGATGAACGCGCCCGACGCGACGAGGACGCCGGCGTCCTCGACGGGGTCGTAGCTGACGCGGCTGGTCAGCGTGGCGATTTCCGCGCGGACCTGCTCCAGGCGGCCGCGGACGTCGCCCTGCTCGAGCTCCTCGCGGCCCGCTCTGGTGAGTCGACGGCCCTTCCCGGGAACTTTCTCGGTGAGACCAACGTCGTCGAGTTCCGAGAGTTTCAGGCGGATGGTCCGGTCTTTGATGTCGTATCCCCGCAGCTGCATCAGTTCGACGAGCTGGATGCTACCGATCGGCCCGTGTCGTTCGACGAGCCGGAGGATGTCGTAGGTCCGCCGGTCCAGCTCATTGCCCATGCTGGTCCACCGTATGGCTACTACCTACACCAAGGTTTGGTTTCGCGGAGCGCGTTGGCCGTCACCAGCCGCTGAAAATTATTTATAGCGCGTCCTGCAACAGTACCCATGGCAATGGTTTGCCGGCTTGGGAAATAATGGCACGCAACGTCTTCCTCTCGATCGACCCGGTATCGACGAACTGGGGCACGGCCGCCCTCGCTCCCGTGAACGCCGAGCCCTCGACGCTCGAACGCGAGGCGGTGTCGCGATGAGCGACCACGAGCACAGGGCCGCTGCGTTCCGCGAATCAGTCTCCGGCGCCGACGTCGAACTCGCGTACGCGGGCCTGGACACCTTCCTGAAGAGCGAACCGCGCGGCGTCGGCGACGTCGGCGACGTCGACGCCGCCGTCTTCGGCGTCCCCTACGACAACGCCGTCTCGAACCGGCCGGGCGCGCGCTACGGCCCGGGCGCCATCCGTGAGGCCAGCGAGTGGTGGGCGTACATCTCCACGTACAAGGGGCAACTGACGAACATGTGGAACGGCGAGCAGGTCGACTTCGACGACATCTCGGTCGCCGACGTCGGCGACGTGCCGCTGTTCCCGATGGACGTCGAGACGACCGCCGAGAGCATCACCGCGCACGCGGCGACAATCGCCGAGCAGACGTTCCCCGTGATGCTCGGCGGCGACCACTACTGCACGTTCCCGGCGTTCCGCGGCTTCGCGGAGGGAACTGACCACGACAGCGTCGGCTTCGTCCAGATCGACGCCCACACGGACACCGTCTCCGAGAGCCCCGTGTTCGGCGCCGACTTCCACGGGTCGAGCACGGCGCGCATCGCGGACCTCCCGAAGGCCGACTACGACTCCGTGAGCCAGGTCGGCATCCGCGGCTACGAGTCCGCCGAGTACTTCGAGTTCGCCGAGGACTCCGGCATCGACCTCTACACGATGCGGGACGTCGAGGACCGGGGCATCGTCTCCGTCGTCCGCGACGCCGTCGAGTCCGCCGCCGAGGACACGGACGCCGTGTACGTCACCTTCGACATCGACGGCGTGGACCCGTCGGTCGCCCCGGGCACCGGGACGCCCGTCCCGGGTGGCCTGACCGCCCGCCAGGCGCTGTTGACGATGTCCGTGCTCGGCAGCCACGACGCCGTCGGCGCCGTCGACATGATGGAGGTCGCGCCCCGCTACGACAGCACCGAAGGGACGGAGCGACTCGCCGCTTACCTGCTCGTGAAACTGCTCGAACGGAAATTCATGGTGTGACTCGATGGGGGAACACCTACTTGCCGACGCGGCGGGAGCGACCCAGCAGCGGCCCGACGACCGAACACCGGGGGTGCGAGCGTGAACGATCCGCGACGCCCGGACCGGGAGGTCGGCGCGGCCCGACTGGGCGCCGTCTCCGAATCGGTCATCCGCGAGATGACGCGTGAAGCCCACCGCCACGACGCCATCAACCTCTCCCAGGGCATCCCGGACGTCGACGAGGCGCCCCAGGCAATCAAGGACGCGGCGAAGTCCGCCATCGACGCGGAGAGCCAGTACACCATCACGTGGGGGCTGCCGGACCTCCGCGACGCCGTGGCCGACCGGTACAGCGACTGGAAGGGCGTCGACTACGACCCCGAGACGGAAGTGACCGTGACGACCGGGACCAGCGAGGCGCTCGTGTCGACGCTGCTCGCGCTCGCGGAACCCGGCGACGAGGTCGTGTTCTTCGAACCCGTCTACGAGAGCTACATCCCGGCGACCCGGTTCGCGGGCGCCGAACCCGTCCCAATCGACATCACCGACAGCCTCGAACTCGACGTCGACGCCCTCGAGGCCGCCGCGGAGACCGCCAGCATCCTCGTGTTGAACACCCCGATGAACCCCACTGGGAAGGTGTTCACGCGCGAGGAACTCCAGCAGATCGAGGAGATCGTCTTCGAGCACGACCTGCTCGTGGTGACCGACGAGATCTACGAGCACATCGTCTACGACGACGACTACGTGAGTCCCGTGTCCGTCGGCGACCTGGCTGACCGGACCGTCGTCTGCACCGGGATGTCGAAGACGTTCAGCGTCACGGGCTGGCGGGTCGGGTTCTGCCTCGCGCCCGAGTACCTCTCCCGGGAACTCCGGAAGGTCCACGACTACACGACCATCTGCGCGCCGACGCCGTTCCAGCGCGCCGGCGTCGAGGCGCTGTCGCTGCCCGAATCCTACTACCAGGAGCTCTCGGACTCCTACGAGCGCCGCCGCGACGTGCTCTGCGAGGGGCTGGCCGACGCGGGCCTCGACCCCGTCGTTCCGGACGGCGCGTACTACGTGATGGCGCGGTATCCGACCGACGAGACGGACGTCGAGTTCAGCTACCGGCTCGTCCGCGAGGCCGGCGTCGCCGTCGTCCCCGGCGGGAGTTTCTACACCGACCCCGACCCCGAGGCCGACTGGGTGCGGTTCACGTTCTCGCGGGACGAATCGACCATCAGGGAGGCCGTCGACCGCCTAACGGAGCACCGATGGTGGTGACCGACCGCGAAACACGAGAGACCGATGACTGACCTCCGAGTCTACTACGACGACGCCGCGCTCGCGCACGTGCCGCCGTCCGGGGAGTTCGACCTGCCGTGGTCCGGACGACTCGCGGTCCAGCAACAGCACCCGGACCGACGCGAGCGCGTCGAGAACGTCGTCGCGATGCTCCGCAGCGAGCTCGACGACGTGACGACGTGGGCGTCCGTGGACCCAGCGAGCAGAACGGACCTCGAGCGCGTTCACGCCTCCGACTACGTCGACGAGATTCGAGAATGGGCCGCCGACGGCGGCGGCCGCCGGAGCCCGGAAACGGGCGGAAACGCGGAGACGTACCGCGCCGCCGTGACCGCGGCCGGTGGCGCCATCGCCGCCGCACGGCACGC
>NZ_WUUU01000012.1 GCF_009831555.1 Halobacterium bonnevillei
CGCTCGTCGGCGAAATGGCGGGCTCCACCGGCTGGCTCTCCCGGGAAGGGGGAAGATGCTGTTCCTCGTGCCGCTCGTGCGGCTCGCGAACCAGAAGCACGAGGACTTCAAAGACGAGTACGGGGACCTGGGAACGTCGAGCGTGTAGCGCCGCTGTCGCCCCTCGTCGGCGAGGTCGTGGTCACCCGCGACTCGCGTGACAGTCACCGAGTCGTCGGCAAACGGACGCTGCCAGCGGAAGCGACGCGTCATCGACCCACCGTATGCCGCCCGCGGGTTTCAGCGCTCGGGTTCGGGGCGCAGCGTTCGTCGAGCGGTCGTCAGGCACACCCACGTCTGTGGACCGGCGGGCGTCGGAGGGCTGGAATTCGACCCGTACTCCCCGACTGGCGCTCCGTCAGCGGTCGTCCTCGGAGTCGACCAGTGTCGCTTCGATGAGGCGCGCGGACCCCCGCCTGAGGCGGCCGCTGACTGCGGTCTCGGAGATGCCAAGCAGGTCGGACAGCCCGGACAGCAGGATGGAACGGGGCTCGTCGTAGTACCCGTGGACGTACGCGGTCATCAACGCCTCAATCTGCGGTTCGGTGAGCGGGAACCCGGAATCGACGTCCGTGTCCTCGGCCTGGTGCAACTCGAGGACGTCGAATCGGACGTCTTCTCGCCTGGCGAACGCGTTGATGTCGTAGAGTGCGTCGTGGCTCTGGAGCTGTAACTCCAGCAACCACCCGTCGTCTTTGCTCCGGGACTCCATGACGAGCCCGCCGACGTCCGCGACTGACGGCGTGACCAGTTTCGCTTCGTCGCTGTACGTGATCCGGTACGCCCGCCCGGACTCAGTTTGGGCGATCTCCGAGAACGACTCGACCGTGTGGTCGGCCGCTAGCTCCCGTTCGAACGCCTCGAAGTCGCGGGTTTCTACCCAGAAGAAGTGAGCGTCGTGCTGTGGGTCTGTTCCTGCGTCGGACACGACGCCGAGGTCGACGTCCGGAAGTGACCTGATGGTCGGCACGAGCGCGAGGTCGGGGTGTTTCACGAACACTCGTGTCGATATCATGGGGGAATCACCGGGAGTGACGCGTCGGCGTTGCGTTCGTCAGCTCGGTACCAGGCGGACGCTCAGCAATGACCGTGCTCGTCCGGGAGGGCGGGCGTCGAAGCCAGTCCGGGTGACAACCCGTCCCCGGGAGTCGACCGACCGACCACGCCGAACACGGTCCGACCAGCCCACCCGCTCGAAGCGCCGGCCCGCATCGACTGTCAGTTCCGGTTACACGCCGTTTCACTCTTTGCGGTAGTCGACGGCGAGCGTCGTCTCGATTAGCGATTTCAGCCCGCGCTTGATGCGGCCGCCGGCGGCCGACGGCGAGTGACCGAGTGCGTCCGCGACTGCTTCCAGTGACGCGTCGCGTGGCTCCGCGAAGTACCCGCGTTCGTACGCGGTCAGCAGCGCCGCTCGCTGCTGATCCGTGAGGGAGTCTCGGATCGGGTTCTCTACGTCGACGTCGCTCTGTCGGTGCAGGTCCAGCACGTCGAACTCGAATCCCTCGTCGCGAGCGTAGGTCCAGATGTTGTGGGCTGCCTCCCGGTCTGGGAGCAGCCACCGTTCGTGCCACCCGCGGGGGTCCTGCTCGCGCCCCTCGCTCCGGGCGTCGACGACGAACCCGCCGTCCCGCGTGACCCGGGGCCCCAGTAGTTTCGTCTCGTCGTCGAAGGCGACTCCCCAGAGGTTGCACCCTTCGAACGCCGGCAAAGGTCGAACGTCGCTCACGGTGTGGTCTCGTCGAAGCGTGGTTTCGAGCGTCTGCTCGTCCGCGTTCTCGAACGCCATCACGTACATGACCTGCCCGGGGTCCGTACTCGTCTCTGGGAGCACCCGGACATCTACGTCGGGGAGTTCGTCGAGCGTGTCTGCGAGGGCACCGTCCTCGTGGGCGAACCTCACTTCGGTAAGCGTCGACATGTGTTACTTGCTGTCAGTGCGCAATAGATATTGTCTCTCACAGGGCTGCTTAGTCGCTTCGGGTCATTTCACCGGCGACGGCCCGGACAGAAAGCTCGGTCGGTGAACGCCAGTCGCGTCGCGCGCTCGCCGGCGGATGGTGAACAGAAGGGACGGCGCGACGACGGGGAGACGAGCGGTGCCGGAACAGCTACTGAACGGCCGAGGCTTCCCGGAGGCAGTCGACGACGTCCTCGCGTGTGATCTCGCGTTCCCGCTCGGAGCCGAGACGGCCGACGACGAGATTCAGGAGGTTCAACTCCTGGAGCATCTCCAGGGCGTCCTCCCGCTCGATGTCGATGTCCTGTTTGACCTCGTAGATCGTACTGGAGTTCTTGACCGTCTCGATGAGCGTTTCGACGGTGACGTCCTCGGGCAGCCCGATGCCGTCCGAGAGCGCGATGGGCTGGCCGGCGGAGCCCGTCTGATAGGTGTCGGGCTCGTGGATGTCGTGTTCGATCATGTACCGCCGCACCGTCTCGCCGGTGACGTCCATCGGTAGTTCGTCGGCCATCGCGGCGAACGTGTCACAGGACTCGTAGACGTCGGCCAACAGTTCCGGGTCCTTGAATGGGGGGACGTCGCGGTCGTTCGGAGGGCCATCTGTCTGGAGTCGCGCAGTGGCGTCGACGTCGTCCGAGTCGTCGAACTCGCCGGGGTCAGACTCGTCGAACTCACTGGGTCCGGAGGCGCCCACCTCGGCACCGATAGCGTCGTCGAACGCCCCGGAATCCGCTCCGGAGCCCGTCGGTTCGTCGGACGCCTCGGGCACCGTCGCCGCCAGCGTGACTGTGACCGAACCGTCGGCGTCGAGAACGGCGTCGACCGGCTCTACTCCGACGTCGTGGTCGGTCCGCAGCGGGAGACAGGCCGTCGAATCGAGCGCGAACCGGACCGTCCCGTCGGGACCGACGCGCGGGTCGCAGAGCCTCGTTCCGTCGGCGTGGGTTTCGACGGACACCGTGAGTTCGAGATTCGCCCTGAGTCGCTGGTCGTCCACGTCGGTCACTTCTGCCAGGTCGAGACTCTCGACTGCCTCGCCTCGGCGCTCGCAGTCGTCTAGAAATCGGCCGAGTTCCTGTAGTTCACTCCCGACTCCCATGTTACGTGTTGACAGGCTCGGCGGTCGGATGAAGGTAAACGATGAATTATGTAGGTCCTTAAGCACCCGGTGCCCGTGACCCCCGTCCGCGAGGCGAGAGTGATACGATTTTACCTCTGGAACGCCCAGTTCCACCAATGGCTCGTCTCAACGTTGCGCCCGGGCCGAACGCGAACGATGCGTTCCGGCTCGGCCTCACAGTGGCCGCCCTCGCCGGGCTGGTCCCCCTCGCAGTCCTGTACGCGCAGGGAACACTGCCCTTGCGCCTGGTCGGGTTCGTCCTGTTGACGCTGTTCCCCGTCTACCTCATCTTCTCGGCGTCAGCCCTGAGCGTCTGGCTCGGGTTCGACAAGGACGAAACCGACCTCCGGCCGGTCTACCGGAACCGCGAAAAGCGGCCTTAGCCGACGGTCAGGTCACTCCTCGCTGTCGCGTTTCGCGTTCAGCTTCGCCTGCTCGCGAGCGCTCGGGTTGACCGACTCCTTGAAGGGGACCTTCGCGACAGTGGCGAACACGGGTTCTCCGGGTTCCTCGCTGTACTTGTCGGGGAGGTGTACGCGGAACTCGGTGTCCAGGTCGGCGTCGTAGACGCGGTCGTCGAGTGGCGCCTCCAGTTTCTCCGCCGGCACGAAGCCCAGCGCGATGTTCGTCTCCAGGTCTGGGTTGTACCACGGCGACGTGACGTACCCGCACTCCTCGCCCGTCTCGGGGTCCGAGATGAGCCAGAAGTCCGGCGCGTAGTCGCGGATCGGCTCGCCCGCCATCTTCAGGCCGACGAGCTTGAGATTGAACGGGTACTCGCCGTTCTCGATCTGTTCTTTCTGTTCCTCGAGCGCTTCTTTCCCGACGTAGTCGCCGGCCTTGTCGTCCGGCACGTGGTATCCGAGGTTCACCTGGAACGGTGACGTCTCGTGGTCCATGTCCTGGCCCCACGAGAGGATGCCGGCGGCGATTCGGCGGTGGTGACCGGGCGCGATCTGCATCCCGCCGTGGTCTTTCACCGAGTCCAGGACCGGGTCCCAGACGCGCTCGGCGTTCTTCGAGGCCTCGCGCACGTAGATCTCGAAGCCCTTCTCCCCGGAGAAGCCGGTCTGGCTCACGAGGACGTCTGCCCCGTTGATTTCGGCGTCCATCAGCCCGTAGTAGGGGATGTCGCTGACCTCCTCGCCGACGACGTCGATCATCACGTCCTCCGAGCGCGGGCCCTGAATCTGCATCGGGGCGACGTCGATTTCGTCGACCTCCACGTCGAAGTCCATGCCGACGTTGACGCCCTGAATCCACTGCATGAGCGTCGAGTCCGAGATCGAGAACCAGAACTCGTCGTCGGCGACCCGCAGGAGCACTGGGTCGTTGAGGATGCCGCCGTCTTCGTTGCAGAGGATGACGTACTTGCCGTGCATCGACTCGATTTCGGTCGCGTCCCGCGTGATGAGGTAGTCCGTGAGCGCCTCGGCGTCCGGTCCCTTGACGCGAATCTGGCGTTCGACGGCGACGTCCCAGAGGGTGACGGCGTTCGTCAGCGCTTCGTACTCGGCCATCGCACCACCGTCCTCGGGTTCGACGAGCCCCCTCGGGTGATAGATTCGGTTGTAGACGGTACAGCGCCAGGCGCCCTCCTCGTTGAACGACTTGTCGAAGAACGGCGACTTGCGGACGCGCGTGGAAACGAGCATCTCGATACCGGGGTCACCGGTCTGCCGCAGGTTCCGTGGGAGTACGCGGTCCGACTGGTCGACGCTGGGGTGGTTCGGGTGGTCCGCCGACTGCTGTGGGGGTTGGTTGTCCGACATCGGTACATGGTACCGCTCATCCCACCGTGATAAAAGAACGGCGCGATGGCCCACTCGACGAGTCCGCAAGAACGCCGTAAACGCCCTGATAGTGGAAAATACGGGGTTTTGCCGGGTTTTCTCCGCCGGCGGAATCCCGGTCCAGACGCGTGGGACGCGGCAAACCACGTTATTTCGGATGTTCGACGTGTTGTGCTTCGAAGCCACAATCCGCCCGGCGTTCCGCACACTGAAAGCACGGGAGGGCTCTCTCGACGGCCCAGAGAGTCAGTCCGCGTTCCTGACGGGCGAGTGTCACCCGCAGCTATTTCGTCACCGGGTTCCTGCACCACACCATGGACGACCGAATGGACGAGGTGCCCGACGCCGACCCAGTCGTCTCGTGTTCGCTGCAGGGCGGGACGATCTCGGTGTTCGAGGACTGCGTCCTCATCGACCGGTCGTCCGCGTCGATGTTCGAGGACAAACGGATTCCGTTCGAGGAGGTCGAGGGCGTCGAATACGAGCGCGGATTGATGACTGGTCACGTTCAGGTCCTGCAGACCGACGTCGAACCGGCGGACGCGGGCTTCCTGAGCCATCCGGTCGACGAGAACACGCTGTACGTTCCGCGCGGGCAACGGGACTGTGCGCAGCGGCTCCGTGACGCCATCCTCGAACGAAGCGTGTGACGTGTGAATCAGTGTCACAGGCCGTCTACGGCAAGTTTTCGGGGTATTACCCGCAAGACTTTCCCGCGTCTACCGCGTTCTCTAAAGTATGCAACAGACGCAATCCGAATCCGAAGAGCGACAGTCCGACGACCAGCCCACCTTCCAGAACTACATGCCTGGGATGCCCCGGGCATCGAACGAGCCCGGCCTCGTCGAGCGGTTCCTCACGCGACTGTTCCGCCCCCGCGGCGAATACCGCGTCCGCGTCCGCCGCGAATAGGCCCTCGGTCGAATCGACTCGCGCGAGTCGGTCGCCAGCGCACGCGAGGCGACTCAGTTCTTCTCGGAATCGTCCCACGCCGACGGCTCAACGCCGAGCCACCGGACCAGCGTCGGGTACGCGAGTACGACCGCGACGACCACCACGAGTTCGACGACGATGCCGACGTCACCCGCGACGGCGCGGAGCGCGCCGATGACGAGCAACACGATGAGCAGATTCGCGACGTAGTGCGGGACGAGTCCCAGTTGGCGTTCGACGTTCATGGTAGCTGGTCGTGACCGTTCATCCCTGGAGACGCTTGTGTCGCCACGTCTCGGTGTCGGGCACCTGATTGAACGTGTAGACGTGGAGTCCCCGGATGTCGTACGTCGGGTCGTCGGCGTACGGCGCCAGGCCGTCGACGAGTTCGTCGGGCGTGTACTTCCCCCGCGACCCGATGAGCTGGCGGATGAACCCGAGCACGCCGCTGGTCTTCTGCAGGAAGCGGACCGAGTCGCCGACGCCGACCTTCTGGGAGATGCCGAGCAAGCGCTGGTACTTCATCACGCCCGGGATGCCGACCTCGACCGGGAGGTCGATGCCGCGGTCGCGTATCTGTTCGATCCACGAGACGACGGCCGCGGGGTCGTAACAGAGCTGCGTGACGACGTACGTGGCGTACGGTTCCTTGGCGGCCATTGCTTCCTCGAGGGTCTCGTCGCTGAGGAAGTCGTGGCCCTCCGGGTAGCCGGTGATCCCGACGTCGTCGAAGCTGTACTCGAGGTCCTCGAGTGCCTGGAGCATGTCGAGGGCGGAGTCGAACTCGCCGGCTGGCTCCTCGCGGTCGCCACCCGGAACGAAGATGTCCGTGACGCCGGCGTCGACGAGCCGAGCCGCGACCTCGTCGAGGTGGTCGCTGTCCCGGACGTAGCGTGCAGCGATGTGTGGAACGATCTCGTAGCCCTCCGCGGCCGCTTCCTCGGTCCACTCGATGGTCGCGTCCAGCCCGAGCGTCGGCGACGTCGTGATTGCGATCGTCGCCCCGTCCGGCAGGTGGACCATCTGCTCGCCGAAGCTGTCGAACGGCATCAGTTCGTACCGTGGTTCGTCGAGCAACCCCACCTCGTCGGCAGTCGGCGTCGAAGATATGTCCAGTGACATGCTTGCTGTCCGGGGTCCGGCGTTCACGGTGGCCGCCGTGTCGCGCGGCCATCTCTGGGTCCCGTGTCGCTCGGACGGTGACTGTGGGTTGGGGCGACACGGCAATTAGGTCTTTCCCGCGCCACCGTCTGACCGTGGAATCGGCGTGCGCGCCCGAGAGACGGCAATTCCTGACAGGCTGCTAGTAGGCTGTGGAACGGTCCGTTGTCGTCACCGGTCGCTCCGTCAATACTTCGACCACACCCACGATTTGATACGGCCGCCGCGAGAACAGCCGGACACAATGCACTGCTTTCACACAGCGCCGGCCGCTGCCGGGGCCGTGGTAGCGTGACGGCGTCCGAGCGTGAGGGCGTCCTCGACGGGAACGTCCTCGATGGCAACGCCGTCAGCGACCGCATCCGCGAGGACCTCCGCGAGTCCATCGACGCGCTCGACGACGCGGGCGTCACGCCGAGTCTCGCGACGGTCCTCATGAGCACCGACCCCGCCAGCGAGACGTACGTCTCGATGAAACAGCGGGCCTGCGACGACCTGAACATCGACAGCGTCCACCGAGAACTCGACGCGGACGCGCCCGCGGCCGAACTCTACGACACCATCGACGATCTGAACGCGGACCCGGACGTCGACGGGATCCTCGTCCAGATGCCCGTCCCCGACCAGGTGGACAAGCGCCGCGTCCTCCGCAGTATCGACCCGGCGAAGGACGTCGACGGTTTCCACCCCGAGAACGTCGGTCGCCTCGTCGCCGGGGACCCGCGATTCAAGCCGTGTACGCCCCACGGCATCCAGCGTCTGCTGGACGCGGCAGACGTGGAAACCGAGGGCGCCCACGCCGTCGTCGTCGGTCGGTCCGACATCGTCGGGAAGCCAATGGCGAACCTCCTCATCCAGAAAGCGCCGGACGGCAACGCGACGGTGACAGTCTGTCACTCGCGGACCGAGGACCTCGCGTCGATGACGCGCCAGGCCGACATCGTCATCGCCGCCGCCGGGTATCCCGAACTCATCGACGGGTCGATGATCGGGGACGGCGCCGCAGTCATCGACGTCGGCGTCAACCGCGTCGACGCGGACACCGAGAAGGGCTACGAGCTCGTCGGCGACGTCGACTTCGAGAGCGCGAAGGGCCCGGCGGACGTCATCACGCCGGTTCCCGGCGGTGTCGGTCCGATGACGATCACGATGCTGCTGTACAACACGGTGAAAGCCGCGAGCCAGCAGGCCGACGTGTCGGTCGAACTCCCATAGCGGGGCCCGGGCGGCGGCTCGTTGCGACGGCGGCATATTTCGTCGGAGACGCTGGCTCGTAGCGCCAGGGTCGTAATTGCCATCGGAGCGGTGCTGTCGTCGCGACGCGAACCGGAAACGTAGCAGCGAGCTAGTAGGAGTTGTTCTCGCGCCCGCGAGGGGAGTTCGCGGCGCGGACGCGACAAAACCGCCGGCCAGCGAGCTGGTATCGGGAACAGCAGCGGTTCGAGGCCGTGACGCTTATCTGTCGATTCGGCGGATGTTGCACGTAGAACCTCCGGCGTTCGGGCGCAGCCCGGGACCCGAACTGCCGGCACCGGTGACAAAGTCATGGCTCAGGACACCCACGAATCAGTCTCGTTCGCCGACATCGAGGCCGCACAGGACCGACTCGACGACCCGAGCGTCGTCAAACCCACGCCCGTCGAGCGGAGCACGACCCTCGAGGCGGAGACGAGCGCCGACGAGGTCGCACTGAAACTCGAACACCTCCAGTGGACGGGCTCGTTCAAGACGCGCGGCGCGTACAACAAGATACGGGCGTCCCTCGCCGAAGGCGACGTCGACCACGTCGTCGCTGCGAGCGCGGGCAACCACGCACAGGGCGTCGCGCTCGCAGCGACGAAACTCGGGGTCGAATCCACCATCGTCATGCCCAGGAACGCCCCCCAGACCAAGATCGACGCGACTCGCGGGTACGGCGCCACCGTGGACCTCGTCGGCCAGGACTTCCAGGCGGCGATGGCGCACGCCAAGGAGCTGGTCGAAGGCGGGGACGCCGAGTTCGTGCACGCGTACGACGACCCGGCGATCGTCGCAGGCCAGGGCACGCTCGGCGTCGAGATGTACGAGGACCGGCCCCACGTCGACACGGTCGTCGTGCCGATCGGCGGCGGCGGTCTCATCAGCGGCATCTCGACGGCGTTCGCGGAACTCAGCCCGGAGACGCGGGTCGTCGGCGTCCAGGCAGTGGGCGCCGCGACTGTCCCCGACAGTCTCGACAAGGGTGTGCCACAGACCCTCGAGTCCGTGGACACCATCGCCGACGGCATCGCGACCGGCGGCGTCTCCGAACTCACGCTGTCCATCATCGAGGACAACGTCGACGAGGTCGTCACGGTGACGAACGGCGAAATCGCCGACGCCATCCTGCTGTTGATGGAGCGCGCCAAGCAGGTGGTCGAGGGCGCCGGCGCGGCGGCCGTCGCAGCCATCCGCTCCGAGGACCTCGACGTCAGCGACGAGACCGTGATGCCGCTGCTCTGCGGCGGGAACCTCGACATGACGATGCTGCGCACCGTCCTCATCCACGCGCTCACGCGTCGCAAGCAGGTCGTTCGGCTCCGAGTCCACATCGAGGACACGCCCGGCAAGATGGCCGAACTCTCCGGCATCATCGCGGACCACGACGCGAACATCCAGACCGTGCGCCACGACCGCGCCCTCGAGGACCTCGACGTCGGCGAGGCCTACCTGATCTTCCAGATAGAGACCAGCGGCAGACAGCACACGCGGAACATCGTGGATTCCATCGCCGACAACGGCTACCTCGTCGACGTCGAGAACCAGCCCAGCGGCGAGTTCTGAAACGGATCGGCGACGCCCGCCGGCGGGTCCCGGCGCCGAATCGAGAACGCTTCGGGGGTCGGCCGCCCGAGTAGAGAGAGTGCTTCAGACGCCCCGTTTCGACGGTTCTGACGACCTGCCTTCGGCTCCCCTCGGTCGCGGATTTCGGACGACCTGACACTGCCGCAAGCGCCAAATAGCACGCCTGAACCACCACGTCACTTAAAGTCCGACATAATTTGCCATCAATATTTATAAACAATCCTAGCCATGCTTCCGCCGAGGCCCGCCACATGCTAACCAATACCATTATACCGTCGTCGGAGGGGATACCAACCCGCGAGGGAGGAATCCACCGCGAAAGACCGTCACGGATTGCATCGGCACAGAGAGGAGGCTATCGAGTTCGCAGAAACGACCCGGAGGGTCCAGTATGACCGACGGCGAGGACGAAGCGGTCGGCGAGATGTCGGACGGCCTCCAGGTGGAGCTGTTCCACCCGGACTCGGACCGCGAACCGGGCGACACCAACATCCAGAAGTGGGGATTCGACATCCACCCGGTGGTGTTTCCGGTGGCGCTCGCCGTCATCGCGTTGTTCATCGCCGTCACAATAATCCTCGGCCAGGACGCCGCCGACGCATACACGTGGCTGTTCAACTTCATCGGCGACAACTTCGGCTGGTTCTACCTGCTGGCGGTGAACTTCTTCATCGTCGTACTGTTGTACTTCGCGCTGAGCAAGTACGGAAACATCAAGATTGGCGGCGTCGAGGCCGACAAGGAATTCAGCGACTTCTCGTGGATGGCCATGCTGTTCAGCGCCGGCATGGGGATCGGCCTCATGTTCTTCAGCGTGCTGGAACCCGTCTTCTACTTCTCGAGCGTTCCGGGGTTCTGGGGAGCTGAAGCAGGGACAGGCGCCGCGGCCTCCGCCGCGATGGCGCAAACCTTCTTCCACTGGGGCTTCCACCCGTGGGCCATCTACGGGCTCGTCGGGCTCGGACTGGCATTCTTCTCGTTCAATCGCGGGCTGCCGCTGACGTTCCGGTCGATCTTCTGGCCGCTGCTCGGCGAACGGATCTACGGTTGGCCCGGGCACATCATCGACCTCGTGACCGTGTTCGCGACACTGTTCGGCCTGGCGACGTCGCTCGGCCTCGGTGTCGCACAGGTCAACCGGGGAATCCAGTACGTCTCCGTCGACATACTTGGCGTTCTTGGGAGCGTCCCGAACACCACGATGTCGCAGATTCTACTGATCGCGCTCATCACCGGCATCGCGACGTTGTCAGTCGCTGCCGGTCTCGAAGGTGGGGTCAAGCGACTGAGCACGCTCAACCTCTACCTGATGTTAGCCCTGCTCGGATTCCTCCTGATCGTCGGACCCACCATCTTCATCTTCGGCGCGTGGGTCGAAGGGCTGGGCACGTACTTCGGGAACGTCATCGAACTCGGCTTCTTCCGGGGTGCGATGGGCGCCGGTGGTGGAACCGTGACCGCGTGGACAGTGTTCTACTGGGGCTGGTGGATCGCGTGGTCGCCGTTCGTGGGGATGTTCATCGCCCGCATCTCCAAGGGACGGACCATCCGCGAGTTCGTGCTCGGGGTTCTGTTCCTCCCGGCGCTGTTCTCGACCATCTGGCTCGCGACATTCGGTGGCAGCGCGCTAGCGCCGTCGGTCACGGGCGAAGGCACTGGCGCGGTCGTGGGCGCGTACAACGAACTTGGCTACGCCGCGTTCGAAACGCTCGGAATGTTCGTGACGCTGGAGCAGTACCCGCTCGGCGCCATCACCGCGTCGCTGGCAACGCTGCTCGTGATCACGTTCTTCGTCACGTCCTCCGACTCGGGGTCGCTGGTCATTGACCACTTGACCTCGGGCGGCAAGCACGACGTGCCGAAGACCCAGCGCATCTTCTGGGCCGTCACCGAAGGCGCAGTCGCTGCGCTGCTCCTGTACGGCGGCGGCCTGGACGCGTTGCAGACCGCAGCGATCACGACCGGGCTGCCGTTCGCGTTCATCCTCTGCCTGATGAGTTACACGGTGTATCTCGGCCTCAGCAACGAGTACGAGATCCTCGAGTCTGAGGAGTTCGCGGAAACCATCGAAGACATTGCGGCCGAAGGTGACGTGGAGGTGGTAACGACTGGCGACCAGATGGTGACGGACATCAGCGAGGAGGACGAACCAGCGAGCGGCGACTGACGCGACGACGCGACGCCTGACGACTCTCCTTTTTCGTGCTGTTCCCGGGCCGCCAGCAGGTCTGCCGTGCGACAGACTGCGCCAGTAGCAACGAGGACCCGTCGGTCAGTAGTACTTCCACTCGTCGTCGTCCTCGCTGCGTTCGACGCTGTCGTCCTCCTCAGGCTCCCGGTCCTCGGGCCACTCGATGCCGTCACCGCGGAGGCTCTTGTACGCGAACGAACCGAGAGCGACGAGCGCGAGCACGAGCACGAGCGTGCCTGCGAGGACTGCGACCTGGCCGACCGATTCCAGGAGCCCGCCACTGATCTGGAGTATCGCGGCGCTCATACGACTACTCACGGGCTCTGAGAGCAAGTGTCTTCGGCGTCCCAGCGGGAATCTGTCGTCGTCGACTCGGTGGCCGCGCTCCCGTTCTGTGCTACGACTTCGCGGCCACGGTTCGTTCGCTGTGCACCCAGGTCCGGGTCGTCCCGCCGACCCCGAACGCGGCGACGAGCACCCACGCGATGAACGACACGAGCAGTGGGACGGCCACCCAGCAGAGGGCGCTGAGTATCGCTGCGAACAGGACGCCCTGCCGGGGTCGATGCGGGCCGTTCAGCCCAGTGAGCAGCGTTCCGACGACCAGGAAGCCGAGGCCGCCGACGACTGCCGCTCCAATCGCCGGAATTGCCACGATGAGGAGGGCGAGTGGCGTCGTGAGCAGCCCGGCCTGTACGAGCACATTGTTGACGAACAGGGCGACGAAGGCGACGATGGCGAACGCCACCAGTCCGTACACGATGGCGACCTTCGGCCGGTCGATTGTGTCCCCGACCGCGCTGTCGACAGTCTCCCGTCGCCAGGTGAGGAATCCGACACCGACGACCCCGACGACTAGGGCCGCGACGGCGGCCCGCACAACTGCGGGCACGTCCACGACGACTGACGGGTCGACGGACTGCGCGGCCACTCCACCCGGGACGACCAGTAGCGCAGCCAGCACAGTCGTCGTCCAGCTGCCGACAGATGTTCGCATGCCCCACTCCTCAGGCTCCCAGCGGGAAAAGCTATCGCCGGCACAGCCGGACAGTTTATGCGAATTGCGGCCCAAATTTCGGCCGTGCGAGGGGCACTGCGCGCAATATTCGGGTGGGTTCAGTGGGTCGGCAAGCGCGTCGCAGCGCCGCTCAGGAAGCGAGATGGGCCGAACAAGTTCCGACTCTCGAGCGCGGACACCGGGACGACGACGTACGACGGGTCGGTCGGATGGGGGAATCGGCCGCCTGCGGTGCTGGAGTGCCCCCGGTGCGCGTCGGACATCTTCCAGCACAACGCCCACGACGGCATCGACTGTCCGCGGTGTGTCGCGGAGTTCAGCTACGAGGAGTTCGCGGACCTGGAGTTGCGGTACCTGCAGTGTCCGGTCTGCCGGAGCAAGATGCAACACGGCCAGCGCCATCCCCACCAGTACGACTTTCCGGAGTGGGCGACGTGCGACGGCTGTCGGTACCACTGGGAGTTCAAACACTCCTACTAGGACAGATCGACATCGGGACGTCGTCCGGCGGACCCGCTGAGCGTTCGAAGCGGCTGCGGTGCCAGTTCAGCCGGCACGTCGGGGAAACCTAGTTAGTGGTCGCGAGTTTGGGTCAGGTAGAGCACTATGGGGGACATCATCTCGACGGGGCTCGCCGTCCTGGCAGTCGCGCTGACAGGTGTCGCGCTGTTCGCCCTGGCCGTCGGTAACTTCACCGCGGCCGGGATGAGCTTTCTCAGCATGAGTCTCGTGATCTACATGCGGGAAACCAGAAGGCAAGAGGATACGGCGGAGTAGCCGAATGCGACAGACTGCCGCAGCTGTGTGGCCGGTAAGCGCACCAGCAGTATCCGACGGCCGGTCCGCGAACTGGCGACAGCTTCAGTGGCCGACCTGGCCCGACGCAGCTGTGCGTGCGGCGGTTCGGCGGCCGCCTGTGACGGGAGTGACAGTCGTCAGTCGTTGACGGACATCCGGACCGTCAAGACCGGCACTTCCGACGTCCGCACGACCTTGTCGGAGGTGCTCCCGAGGAGCGCCTTGAACTTGCCCTGGTAGGCCGTCCCGAGCACGATGGCATCGAGATCGTTGTCATTCGCGTAGTCGACAATCTCCTCCGCGGGCGACCCGGTTCTGATCGCAGTCGTACAGTCGACGTCCACCTCCGCCGCTTTGTCACAGATCTCCGACGTGGCTTGTTCGCCGTACTCCCGGTAGTCCTCGCGCATCTCCTCCTCGTCGTCGCGGATGTAGACTGTTCGCGGCGCGCCCGGCAGGTCGATCACGTAGAGTGCGTGGATCGATGCGCCGAGTGCCGCTGCGAGTTCGATTCCCTGTTCGGCGCCTCGTCGCGCTTCGTCGCTCCCGTCGTACGGAATAAGGATGGTGTCGTACATTGCTCGTCCCTCGTTACCAGTTCACATATCGTATAAAAATAACTTTGGGGCAAACGACCACCGAGTGGGTTCCGCTCGTGACCACTGCTGCAGCGCCGCGACAAAACCGCCCTCCGTCGGTCACATCGCGGGATTCGCCGGGGTGTTTGAGGGGCGATCGGCCGAAACAATTCGTAACAGTATTCTTTTATTTTGTAATTGAACCTCGGCGGGAACCCGGCGGCTGTGGCGACTCGTCGTACCCGCCGGATTCCCGTAACGAACGAAGGACGCGCGTAGCCTCGTCGCCTGCGGCCGATTTCTTTCAGCCGCCGGCGTCGACATCCGGTTCGTCGTCGTCCGCGTCCCGCTGCTCCTCGCCTTCCCCGCCAGTCTCCCGGCGGACTGCCTGCCCCAGCATCTGGCCGCCGATGATCGTCGGGCTGATGACCTCGTCGGCGCCGACGTTGTCGAGTTTGTCGACGTGCTTCTGGTTGGTCGCCGCAGCGACGATGCGTACGTCGGGGTTCTCCTGTCGGGCTGCGAGCACCGCGAGCACGTCGCGGGCGTCGTCCTCGGTGGCCACGACGACTCCGCTGGCACTGTCGACCCTCGCGTCGCGAAGCGTGTCGGCGTCCGTCGGGTCCGCGGTCAACACGTTGACGCCTTCCTCCCGCAGTTTCGTGGCGCTGTCAGTGTCCTCCGTCACGACCACGATGTCCGTCGTGCCGACGAGTTCGTCCAGGAGTGGTTCCGTGATTTCGCCGTAGCCGAGGACCAGCACGTGGTCCTCGAACAGTGAGAGCTCTGATGCGTTCATGATTCCGAATGCGTTCGAGATCCGCGACTCGATGGCCGGAACGAGCAGCGACCCGGTCGCGACGGTGAACGACCCCGTCGCGAGGACGATGACGGACAGGGTGAACAGTTTCGCGACCTGCGTCGTCGGCGTGGCGTCGCCGTACCCGACGGTCGTTCCGGTGACGATGATGTAGTAGAACGCGTCGGTCAGCGTCCCGACGCCCACGAATTCGTCGCGCATTACGTACGCGCCGACCGTCCCGTAGACCTGGGCGCCGACGAACGCCGTCAGCGAAGCGATCTGGAACGGCGAGAGGTCAAGCGCCTGGTCGAAGTGCTGGCGGTTCCGGACCGCGTGCGGTAACGCCACGGCGCCGATCAGGAACAGCGGCACGTCGATGGCATCGGCGGTCAACAGCGGGAGCAGCATTGCCAGCGGCAGCGCGACGAGGACGCCGTACCACGCGACCTTGACCCGGCGCTGGATGCCGACGGTCAACACCCCGATCACGAAGGCGAAGAAGACGCCGTACAGCAGCACGAGGCTCTGGGCGCCCGGGAACAGCGAGGCCAGCGGACCGTTGAGCGTCTCGGCGCCCCCGCTCAGGTGGGACAGCCCCGTGATGAACGAGACGACCGCGAACGCGGACAGCAACAGGACGGTGGTCTTCGCGTCGCTGAACGACGCCCAGTCGACGAGGCGCACGCGCTCGGCGTGGTCGAACAGTTCGTCGAGGGCCGCGTTCGGATGCCCGTCCCGTGTATCACTGGCCACTCGAAGCAGTACGGACGGTCGACGTAAAAACGTATCCGGGCGTTCGGCCCCTCACAGGTCGGTTTCCCGCCTTGACCTCGGGGAACGTCCGCCACAGTGACGCGTCGACGACGGTTGGCGGCACACGCGACGATACGTCTTTAATGTGTGAATTGAAAGCATACGGCATGGCAATCGAGGACAACCCAGTCGAGCGCTTGCTTCGCAGGGTGCTCGTTCCGATCTGCGTGTTCTCGGGAATCCTCGTCGTCACCGGGTTCTTCTTCCCGCAGTTCGTGGGTTCCGTCGTCTCCGGCCAGGGGTGGCTCGTCGTCTCGCTGCTGTTCTTCGGGACGGGGCTGTCCTACCTCGCGTTGCTCCCGGTGCGAACGGACGAACCGGACCCGTCCGCCCACGGGCGCACAGCGCGAAGCCTGCTCTACGTGCGCCACGGGAACCTGCGTCGGGTCCTCCGGCCGTTCGTCCGCCGGCAGGACCGGGTCACGTTCGGCGTCCCGGTCGTCGGTCTCGCGGCGTTCTTCCTGCTCCGGTTGCTCGCGCCGGACGTGACGGTCGGCGCCAGCAGCGCGGTGAAAGACCTCCTGCTCGTGGACCTCGGGTGGGTGTTCCTCGGTGCGGTCTTGCTCGGGGTCCTGTACTGCGTCTACCTCGTCGTCGGCCGGTGGGGGGACGTGACACTCGGCGGGCCGGACGCCGAACCCACGTACACGTACCCCACGTACTTCGCGCTGTTCTTCAGCGCCGGCATCGCCGCCGGCATCGTCTTCTGGGGGCCCGCAGAAGTGCTGTTCCACTACCAGAGCCCGCCGCCGTACTTCGGCGCGCCGGCGGAATCCGGAACCGCGGCCGTCGACGCGCTCACGTACGCGCTGTTCCACTGGGGCCTCTCGGCGTGGAGCCCCTACGTCCTCATCGGCCTCCCCATCGCGTACTTCGTCCACAACCGCGGCGCGCCGCTCCGCGTCTCGACGCTCTTGACGCCGTTCCTCGGCGTCGAGGGGCTGGAGTCGACGACGGCGAAGGTCGTCGACGTCCTCGCCATCTTCGCGACCATCGGCGGCGTGGGGACGTCCGTCGCGTTCGTCAGCCAGCAGTTCCTCACCGGCATCAACTACCAGTGGGACGTCACGTACGGCCTGCTCGGCCCAGTCCTGTTAGTCGCTGGCCTCACCGCCGTCTACGTCGTCGCCGCCGAATCGGGCGTCCACCGCGGCATCCGACGGATCGCGGGTGTCACGGTCAGCCTGTTCGTCCTCTTCGCCGTACTCCTGTTGGCGCTCGGCCCGCGGTCGTCGGTTCTCGACCTCGGCGGTGCGGCGCTCGGGCAGTACGCCGCGAACTTCGTTCCGATGAGCCTGTTCGTCGGCGGCCAGTGGGTCGCCGACTGGACGACCTGGAACTGGTCGTGGTGGTTCTCGTGGGCTCCGTTCGCTGGGTTGTTCCTCGCCGCGGTTTCGAAGGGGCGGACGGTCAGGACCGTCGTTCTGACGGCCGTCGGCGCGACGTCGCTGGCGACGATGGCGTGGTTCGTCGTCATGGGCGGAACGTCGCTCGCGGTTCAGCACGCGGGCAGCGCGGACGTGCTCGCCGTCATCGACGCGTACGGCGGGTCCGAGGCGGTCGCCGGCTTCCCGGTGTTCGCCGCACTCCCGATGAGTCAGCTGTTGATGTTCCTGTTCCTCGCGCTCATCGTCGTCTTCATCACCTCCTCCGCGGCGGTGTCGACGCTCGTCGTCTCGATTCTCGCGACCAAACCGGGCGCAGCCCCGACGACAGGCGGCATCGTCTTCTGGGGGCTGGTCCAGGGTGCCGTGGCGTCGGCCGTGCTCGTCGTTGGCGGCGGCCAGACGCTTCAGGACGTCGCCGTTCTCACGGGCGGGCCGTTCGTCGTCGTCTCACTCGTCGGCATCGTCGGCCTGGAGCGGACGTTCCGCCGCGAGGAACAGGGACTGCTGTCGCTCCCGCGAAAAGTACAGGCAGCGCTCCGAGCACGCGACATCACACTCGTGCCCGAGCGGCCCGACATTCGTGACGACGAGAAGAAGTGACCGAGGCCGCTGGCCGACTGCGGCGGCCGGGGTTACTGCGTCTCGCGGAGCGTCTCGTTCAACTCCGGAACGACGTCGTGGAGGTCGGCGATGACCGCGTAGTCGGCCTTCTGGATGATCGCTGCCTCCGGGTCCGTGTTGATGGCGAGGATGTTCTCCGCGCCCTTGCACCCGACCATGTGCTGGACGGCGCCGCTGATGCCACACGGGATGTAGAGCTTCGGGGATATCTTCGCGCCAGTCTGGCCGATCTGGTCGTCGTGGGGCCGCCAGCCCTCGTTGACGGCGGCGCGGGACGCGCCGACGGCGCCGCCGAGGAGGTCCGCGAGGTCCTCGAGCTGGTCGTAGCCGTCGGGTCCGCCGACGCCGCGACCGCCGCTGACCACGACGCGGGCTTCGCCCAGCGGGACGCCTTCCGCCTCGGACTCCTCGTAGCGGTCGACCTGCACGCGGAACACGTCGTCGTCCAGCGACGGCGAGAACGAGTGGACGGGCGGGTCGGCCGGTTCGGCCGCCGGTTCGATGCCAACTTCGTGCGCGGCGGACGTGAGGAATTTTGTGTCGCCGCCGAGGCGCGCCTCCTCGAGGAGCGTGCCGCCCCACCGTTGGCGCGTCACCTCGTACTCCTCGCCAGCGTCCACGTCGAGACAGTTGGCCGCAATCGAGACGCCGCGGCGCGCCGCGACGTGCGAGAGCACCTCGTGGCCCCGGTCCGAGCCCGGCGCGACGACGGCGCCAGCGTCGAGCTCGTTCGCGACCTGGTCGACGCTCTCCGCCCACGCTTCCGGCGCGTAGCTGTCGAGACGTTCGTGTTCGACGGCGTGCACCTCGCCGACGCCGTAGTCGCCGAGTTCGTCGGCAACCGCCGCTGCCTCGTCGCTGACGACGACCGCCGAGACCGACGAATCGGTCTGGCCCGCGATGTCGCGCGCCAGCGTGAGTGCCTCGAGTGAGGTCTCCGCGGGTACGCCCTCGTCGAGTTCCACGAGCGTGAGCACCACGGTCACAGCACCTCCAGGTCCTCGCGGAGTACTTCGACGACGTCGTCGACCGCGTCCGCGCTCTCGCCGAGTATCTCCGCCTCGCTGTCCTCCTGCTCGGGTGCGTCGAGGCGGATGCGCTCCAGCGTGTCAGCGCCCCTGTGCTCCGGTTGCACGCTCGGGACCTCCTGCTTCTGGGCCTCCATCTTCGACCGGACGGACGGATACCGTGGTTCGTTCAGTCCCTCCTTGACGGTGACGACCGCGGGGAGCTCCACCTCGTAGACCTCCTCGCCGCCCGACACCTCCCGTTTGGCGACGACGGTGTCGTCCTCCACGTCGAGGTTCTTGATGCCGGTCACGCACGGCAGTCCGAGCTGGTTCGCGACAGTGACGCCGACCTGGTAGTTGCCGGCGTCCGCGGACTCGTTCCCGAACAGGAGGACGTCGAAGTCCGCGTCGGCGTCCCGGACGTAGTCGGCGATGGCCGAGGCCGTATCGACCGGCCCCCACTCCTCGCCGTCCGTCTCGAGCAACACCGCGTCGTCGGCCTCCATCGCGAGCCCGGTCCGGAGTTGCTCGTCAGCCTCCTCCGACCCCAGCGTCAGCACTGTCGCGGTGCCCCCGTGGGCTTCGGTGAGCTGGACGGCCTCTTCGAGCGCGCACTCCTCGTGCGGGCTCATCGTGAACCCGAGCGTGCTCGTGTCGATACCCTGCTGGTCGTCTGTCAGTACGATCTTCGCACCGGTGTCCGGTACGCGCTTGACACAGGCTAGTGTATTCATTGCGGTCTGTCTCGTGTTGTATGGCTCTGGATTCGGTCTGGTGGCGTCTCGCGGTCAGTACTCGGGTCGCACGGGGGTCGCAGCTCGCAACCGAGGCCGCAGGTCGCGCCCGGAGCCCCGGGACGCGACCGGGGTCCGGGTCGCCGCCTCAGCTCCGGATGCGTTCGTTCTCCGGGTCGAACAGCGGCCGGCTCCCGGCGACCTCGACGGTGACCGGGTAGTGTTCGCCCATGTACTCCACCTGTAGCTGCTCGCCCTCCTCGGCGTGCTCCGGCGGGAGGTACGCCATCAGGAGGTGTTTCCCGACGCTCGCGCCGGTGCCGGCGCTCGTCACGTACGATTCGCGGCCTTCCTCGTCGACGATGACCTCGCCGTCCTGGTCCAGAATCGGTTCGTTGCCGAGCATGAACCGGCGCTCGCCGTCCTCGGACATGTGGTCGTCCACGGAGAGCGTGCACAGCGTCGCCGCGTTCTCCTCGTCGAGTGCCTGCGCGTAGGCCTCCTTGCCGACGAAGTCGGTGTCCTTGACGCCGTGGAACGTCAGCCCGGCTTCGGCCGGGTTGTACTCCAGTTCCAGTTCGTGGCCGAACAGCCGGTAGCCCTTCTCCATGCGGGCGGTCGTGCCGTAGACGCCCATTCCGGCGGGCCGGACGTCGTGCTTCTGGCCGGCCTCCCAGAGGGTGTCCCAGAGCCGCTGGCCCTGCTCCATGGGGGCGTAGATCTCCCAGCCGAGCTCGCCGACGTAGGAGATCCGCAGCGCCCACGCGTCCACCTCGCCGATGGTGATCTTCTGGGCCGTGTACGGCGGGAACGCCTCGTGAGACATGTCCTCTTCGGCGACGGAGTCCACGAGGTCCCGCGCGTTCGGCCCCCAGACGCCGAGCGTGCACAGCGAGGACGTCTGGTCGACCAGCTGCACGGAGCCGTCCTCCGGCAGGTGGTCGCGGAACCACGCCTTGTCGGAGCCACCCATGCCGCCGCCCGTGATGACACGGTAGCGGTTCTCGCCGATGCGGACGACGGACAGGTCGGAGACGAAGCCGCCGTTCTCCGCGAGAATCGGCGTGTACACCGACTTGCCGACGTCGACGTCCATCCGACCGACGGCCATGCGCTCGGCGTACTCGGTCGCGCCGGGGCCGACCAGGTCGAAGATGGTGAAGCCCATGTCGCCGACCATCGCGACGTTGTCGCGCATGTGGAGGTGTTCCGCGAGGATGATGGGCGACCACCACCGCGAGTCCCACTCGTTCGGTCGCGTGAGGTCGGCCAGTTCGGAGTTGTACTCGGTCAGCAGGTCGCGGTTGGATTCGAACCACTGCGGGCGTTCCCAGCCCGCCGCCTCGAAGAACCGCGCGTCGAGGTCGTCCTGCCGGTGGTAGAACGGGCTCGTCCGGAGCGGCCGCGACGTCTGCCACTGTTCGTGCGGGTGGACGATGCCGTAGATCTTCTGGAACCCCTCGGCGGAGCGGTTCTTCACGAACTCCCGGGAGTTACCGTACTCGTAGAATCGGTTGACGTCCGACGCGTGGATGTCGATGTCCGACCACCCTCGCGTGATCTGCTGGGCCAGCGCCTCGCCGATTGCTGGCGCTTCCTTGATCCAGATCGCGGCGGCCGACCACAGGCCGTCGACGTCCTGTAGCTGCCCGAGCAGCGGCCCGCCGTCCGGGGTCTGGGAGAGGAGGCCGTCGATCTCGTGGCGGACGCCCGCGTCGGGGTCGTCGAGGAGTTCCGGCACCATGTCGAGCGCGTCCGCCATCGACTGCTCGAAGGCGTCCTCGGTGAGCGGCGGCTGGGTCGGCGACAGCGGCGCTTCGTCGATCGAGGGGACGTCCTCGACGTCCCAGAGAATCGGGCGGTGCTGGTAGGACCCGACCTCGAGGTCGTTGCCGTGCTGGCGCTCGTACATCTGGGTGTCCATGTCGCGGACGACCGGGAAGGAGATCTCGCCCTCGTAGTCCTCGAAGAACGAGATCGGGCCGACGCTGACCATCTGGTGGACCGCGGGCGTGAGCGGAATCTCCACACCGGCCATCTGGGCGAGCTTCGGACTCCAGAGGCCCGCGGCGATGATGACCTCGTCGGCGTCGACTGTGCCCCGGTCGGTCTCGACGGACTGGATCTCGCCGCCCTCGACGTGGAGGTCCAGCACTTCCGTGTTCGGCGACACTGTGAGGCCGCCCGCCGACTCCTGGTCGACTGCGGCGGTCCCGCCGTCGGGTTCGACCTCGCTGACCTCGTCCGGATCCACTTCTCCGGACGCGATGGCGTCCGCTCGCGCACGCATCACTTCGCCAGCGCGCAGCGGGTCGCAGGTGCCGGCGCCGGGACTGTGGAAGCCGGCCTTGATGAGGTCCGTGTTGACGTACGGAACCATCTCCTCGACTTCCTCCGGCGTCAGTAGTTCGCCCGGCTCCCCCCAGGCTTTCGCGGACTGCACGCGGCGCTTGAGTTCCTCGACGCGCTCCTCGGTGCGGGCCACCTCGATACCGCCGCTGTTCGTGAACGTGTCGAACTCCTTGTACTGCTCGATGCTCCGCCGCGTCAGGTGCGTCATCTCCTTCGAGTGCTCGACGGGCATCAGGAAGTTCGACGCGTGCCCCGTCGAGCCGCCGGGGTCCGGCAGCGGCCCCTTGTCGATGAGGACCATGTCCTCCCGGCCGTACCGCGCGAGGTGGTACGCGAGGCTGTTCCCCACGATTCCGGCCCCGAGAATGACCGTCTCGGCCGTCTCGGGGAGGTCCCTGGAACTCATCGCCGACCCCCAGGTGGTCGCCCGGTTCGACTGTCGGCGCGCGTCGTCCGTGCCACGTACCCGGTGTCCGCGCTATCAGTTACCAATCTCATACCTGTGTTCGCAATCGAACCCGGTTCGACATTAAAAGCCCGCCTGCTCCCGCGTTTCGGGGCTCGAGACGCCCAATCCTCCACAAGGTATCACTCGTCTGCTACGTCGTGTTTCGACGCCGCGGTCGTCTGGTCGGCGGTCGCGACAGCCGCGACGTTCTCGGCGACGTCGTGGACGCGAACGACGTCAGCGCCGCGCTCGGCGGCAGCGCGGTCGCCGCGATGGTGGGTGCGGCCCGCTCGCCGGGCCCACACCCGACGCGCTCGAACATCGACTTGTGGGAGTGCCCGACCAGCACCGGTGTTCCAAGCGCCCGGAACTCGCCGAGCCTGTCGAGCAGTTCGAAGCTCTCCACGGCGCGCTTCCCGAACCCGAGTCCGGGGTCGACGACGACGCGCGACCGGTCGATTCCCGCGCGCTCGGCGAGCAGGAGCCGTTCGGACAGCGCCTCGAAGACGTCGTCGACGACGTCGCCGTAGGCGTGACTTCGACCGGGGTCGACCGGTGCGGACAGGCTGTGCATCACCACGACGGGGACGTTCCAGTCGGCGACCACGCGGCGCATCCGCGCGTCGGTGAGCCCCGTGACGTCGTTGACAACGTCGGCGCCCGCCTCGAGAGCCGCCTCCGCGACGTCCGGTTTGCGGGTGTCAACCGAGACCGCGACATCGGCGTCCGCGAGTTGCTCGACGACCGGTACGACGCGCTCGCGTTCGGTGACGACCGAGACCGGGTCGGCGCCCGGTCGCGTCGACTCGCCCCCGACGTCTATGATGTCCGCCCCTGCGGCGACCATCTCCTCGGCCCGTGACGTGGCGTCGGCCGCGTCCACGTACGCTCCGCCGTCGTGGAAGCTGTCCGGGGTCACGTTCAACACGCCCATCACGGCGGTTCCGTCGCTCCACGGGTAGTCGCCGGATGCGTCGTCGGTCGGGCTGATAGCGTCTTCCAGTTGGGCTGCGAAGTGCTGCGCGTCGTCGCCCCAGCCGCGAAGCCGGTCGAGCAGCCGGCGGAACTGCGAGAGCGTCCCAGACAGGACCACGTCGGCGTCCCTGTCGGCGGCCGCGACGCCGGAAACGCCCCCCGTCCCGCCGATTTCCAGCATCGCCTCCGTCAGATCGGCTGCCCGCTCCGGGCGGGCGCGAAATCGGACCGTGCGGCTGACGAAGTCGTCGTCGCGGTCGGCTCTGGCGGCCGCTGGGACGTCGGCGCTCCGCAGCGTCGCTCGCGCACGCGATACCGTGGTGGAATCGACGACCCGGGGGATTCGCGTCCACCGAGTCCTGGCCTCCCCGACGACGTACAGGGACCCGGTAATCAGGACGCAGTCCGTTGGAGCCGCCGAGTCGAGCGCCCGGTCGACTGCGTCCAGGACCGACCCGGCCCGGTCGATCGCTGCGGTAGTTTCGCGGTCGAAGGTGGCGGCGAGCACGTCGGTCCCCTGGGCCCGGTCGACCCCCGGCCGCGCCAGGTGGACCCGGTCCGCGTCGGGGAGCGCGCGACACATCGCCGCGTGGTCCTTGTCGCGCATCGCACCGAAGACCAGGTGGAGGTCGTCGTAGTCGAAGCGTCCGAGCGTGTCAGTCAGGGTTTCGCACGCGGCGGGGTTGTGCGCGCCGTCGAGGACGACCAGCGGCGAGTCGTCCATCACCTCGAAGCGTCCCGCGACGCTCGCACTCCTGACGCCGGCCGCGACGTCGGAGTCTGTCACGTCGAGGCCGGTTCTCGCGGCGACCTGTCGGGCGAGCGTCGCGGCGATGCCGGCGTTGACCGCCTGATGTCGGCCCAGCAGCGGCGACTCCGTCTCGACGCTCCAGTCCGGGCCCGTCAGCGAGACGGCCGAAACCGCTATCGAGACCTGTTCGCCCTCGCTCGCGACGACGTCGCCGTCATCGGTGCCCACGGTAGTCACGTTCGTCTCCTCGCGGATGGTCCCCAGCGCGGTTCCCGTCGCGCCGGTCACCAGCGGCCCGTCGGTCGGCGCGACCTGCGCCTTGTCGCGGGCGATCTCCTCGACGGTCGCCCCGATGATGTCGGTGTGTTCGAGGCTGACGTTCGTGACGGCGCTCGCGACGGGGTCGACGACGCTCGTCGCGTCGTATCGGCCACCGATTCCCACTTCGAGGACGGCGACGTCGACGTCCTCGCGGTCGAAGTGCCAGAGCGCGAGCGCGGTCACCACTTCGAAGAAGGTCGGCTCGTCTCCCCGCACGGAGTGGTCGACGATCGACGACCAGTGTTCGTCGACGAACGTCGCGACTTCGCGTTTTGGGATTTTCTGCCCGCGTACCCGGACGCGCTCGCGGAGGTCGTTGAGGTCCGGCGAGGTGTAGAGGCCGACGTCTGCGCCGGCTTCCCGGAGAATGTCTGCGAGCACGCGAGCAGTGCTCCCCTTGCCGTTCGAGCCCGCGACCTGCACGGCCGTCAGGTCCTCGTGGGGGTTCCCGAGGTCGCCCAGCAGCGAGGCAGTCGTCTCCGTGCCGAGTTTCGGGCGGCTGTGTCGCAGCCGCTCGAGCGCGTTCGCCGCCTCGTGGTATTCCATGGCACGGGATTCACACCGCCCAGATTAAAAGCTCCAGTCGGCGGACGGTTCGCGGCCACGCAACCACAACAATTCATCCAGCAAACAAGTAGTGCCGGGCTGGGATACCGACGAGCAGGCCGCAAAGATCACGAGACAGACTGAGGCGGGCACCACTGTTCGAGTGACGCCAGCAATCCGCCTGGAGGGACCGGTCGGCAGTGACGGCTCGGAGTTGACCGACGCGTCGCGAGCACGACCGCATCAAACCGTGCGAGACACCCACAACCAATTCGTTCCCAGATACTGATACGTATGGCAGTATTTGATAACGCCGACACCGGAACGCCTCAATACGATGCCATCAGACAGCGATTCCGGGATGCCGACCGACTACGAGATCGCACAGTCCGTCGAGAAAGACCACATCGCAGACGTCGTCGAACCGTTCGGCCTCGACGGCGACGACCTGGAGCTCTTCGGGGAACACAAGGCGAAACTCAAACTCGACGCCATCGAGCGCACGCTCGAGGAAAGCGAAGACGACGGGAAACTCGTCCTCGTAACCGGGATGACGCCGACGCCGCTGGGCGAGGGCAAGACGGTAACGACCGTCGGCCTCGGGCAAGCGTTCAACCAGATCGGCAAGGACGCACTCATCGCGATCCGCGAACCGTCACTCGGGCCCGTGTTCGGGGTCAAGGGCGGCGCCGCGGGCGGCGGCTACTCGCAGGTGCTCCCCATGGAGGACATCAACCTCCACTTCACCGGGGACCTCCACGCGCTCACGTCCGCGCACAACCTCATCTCGACGATGCTGGACAACCACATCAAACAGGGCAACGACCTCGACATCGCGGTCAACTGGACCAAGTGGCCGCGCGCGATCGACATGAACGACCGCGTGCTCCGCGAGACCGTCATCGGCCTCGGCGGGGAAGTCACCGGCATCCCCCGAGAGGACGGCTTCATCCTGACTGCGGCGTCCGAGCTGATGGCGGTGCTGTGTCTCGCGGACGGCCTCGAGGACCTCAAGAACCGCGTCGCCCGCATCATCGTCGCCTACGACGAGGACGGGAACGCCGTCACCGTCGACGACATCGACGCCACGGGCGCCGTCACGATTCTGCTGCGGGACGCGCTCCAGCCGAACGTCGTCCAGACCACGGAAGGGACGCCCGCTTTCGTCCACGGCGGTCCGTTCGCGAACATCGCACACGGCACCAACTCCCTGATTGCCGACGAAGTCGCCTCGAACCTCTCGGAGTATCTGGTCACCGAAGCGGGCTTCGGTTCGGACCTGGGCGCCGAGAAGTTCATGAACATCGTCTGCCGGTTCGGCGACATGGAACCCGACGCCGTGACGCTCGTGGCGTCGGTCCGCGCGCTCAAGTACCACGGACAGGACATGTGGCCGCCGGACGTCGACGCGCTCGAGGAGGAGGACGTCGACGCGGTGAAACGCGGGTTCGAGAACCTCGACAAGCACGTCAGGAACCTCCAGAAGTTCGGCGTGCCCGTCGTCGTCTCCGTCAATCGCTTCCCCCAGGACACCGACGCGGAAGTCGAAACGGTCATCGAGCACTGCGAGTCGGACCTGGGCATCCAGGCGGCCGAATCGAACGTCTTCAGCGACGGCGGCGAGGGCGGCGTGGAACTCGCGGAGGAACTCGTGGAGGCCGCGGAGTCCGACTCGCAGTTCGAGCCGCTGTACGACACCGACCAGCCGATCACGGACAAGATCGAGACGATTGCGACCGAGATCTACGGCGCGGACGGCGTCGAGTACCACGGCAGCGCCGAGGAGGACATCGAACGCCTCACTGACCTCGGATTCGACGACATGCCGATCTGCATGTCGAAGACGTTCCACTCACTCAGCGACGACGCCAGCCGCAAGGGCGCGCCGGAGGACTGGACGCTCGAAGTGACCGAAGTGTACCCGTCGACCGGTGCCGGGTTCCTCGTCGCGCTCACGGGCGACGTCCTCACGCTCCCCGGACTACCCGAGGAGCCGGCCGCGGCCGGCATGGACATCGACCCGGACGGCACCATCTCCGGGCTGTTCTAAGTCCGAGCCACCACCCTCGCAGGCGGACGCGGGAACGAGAACCCGGCGAACGACCACCTGACCCCCGACCCACCACCGCTCTCACGGAGGCCGACCACGTGACTGACGACACGGACGCTGGCGACCCGCTCGAAGCTCTCGACACCCGGACTCGTGGGCGCGTGCTCGAACCCGGTGACTCCGGATACGACGACGCCCGCAGTGTGTGGAACGCGCGAATCGACCGCTATCCGAGCGCAGTGCTGGCGTGTTCGGGCACCGCAGACGTCCTGGCCGGGGTCGAGGTCGCTCGCGAGCACGGACTGGAACTCTCCGTCAAGAGCGGCGGACACCACGTTTCCGGCAGCGCGGTCTGCGATGACGGCATCGTCCTCGACCTCGGTCCGATGGACTGGGTCCGCGTGGACCCCGAGGCGCAAACGGCGTGGGTCGGCCCCGGTGCGACGTGGGGAGACGTCGACCACGAGACGGCGGCGTTCGGCCTCGCCGTGCCGGGCGGCCAGGACCCAAACATCGGCGTCTCCGGCCTGACGCTGGGCGGCGGCGTCGGCTGGCTCAGCCGCACCCACGGACTCACCAGCGACAACCTCCTCTCGGCCGACGTCGTCACGGCCGACGCCGAACTGGTCCACGCCAGTTCCGACGAACACGCGGACCTGTTCTGGGCGCTCCGTGGCGGCGGCGGCAGTTTCGGCGTCGTCACCGGCTTCGAGTTCCGCTTGCACGAGGTCGACGAGGTGTTCGCGGGGTCCCTGATATATCCGATGGCGGACGCGCGCGCCGTCGCTCGCCGCTACGAGTCGTTCGTGGCCGACGCGCCACGCGAGGTGCGAGTGCTGTTCGGCAGCATGGTGTTACCGGCGTCCCCGGTCTTCCCGGAGGAGGTACGCGACAGCCGGGTCGCCATCCTGATCGCGTGCTACGCTGGACCACCTGCGGAGGCGAACCGCGTCCTCGAGCCGCTTCGCTCGTTCGGTGACCCGCTGCTGGACAGCATGCGTCCGCGCTCGTACGTGGCGTTCCAGGGTGCGGGGGAGAGCCGCGGTCGCATGCGAACGCACCTCCGGAGTCACTACCTCCCGGAGCTACCGGTGGACGCCATCGACACCATCGCCGACCACGCGGCTGCCGCCCCGTCGGCAGGAGCGACCGTGTTCCTCTCGCCGCGTGGCGGGGCGGAGACGGCGCCGGAGGCGGACGCGACCGCGTACCCCCACCGGGACGCCGCACACCACCTCCTCGTCGAGGCTCGGTGGGACAGTCCCGATGCGGACGACCGACACGTCGAGTGGGTCGACCGGTTGCACGAAGCCGTCCAGCCGTACGCGACCGGCGACGCGGCGATGAACTTCCTCAGCGAGGACGAGCCCGAACGCCGCGTCCGGGCGGCCTACGGCGGCAACTACGAGCGGCTCGTCGAGGTCAAGCGGACGTGGGACCCGGAGAATCTGTTCACCGCGAGCCACCTCGTGGACCCGAGCGGCTGACCGACGGACTACAACCGAGACGTCGGCTTGGAGTGACCGGGGCTACGTCGAATGGGACGCCCGCGTCGAGTGAATCCGGGGCCGAAGGGGCCAGTTCGCAAGTGTTCTGGGAGACGCTGCGGCCTGCACTCGCCATCCACAACGTACCAGCATCGGTATGATACTTGGTGCGGACGGGCGAGAACGTCGACGAGCAGAGACACGTGAACGATGGCGAGTGTAACCACGTGACGGCGGCGAGTGAGTGAGGTCAGGTGGTTGGCGTGCGCACGACATCGCCCGAAACGGCTGCCGAACGGGGCTCGACGAATCGTACTCGACCGCGTACAGCGTTGAACGGCCCGTTGCACTCCGAGTGCTGTCGTGGCGACCGAGCGAACGGACTCTTCACAGCAGTGTTCCCCAGTCGTCGGGAGCGTAGTCGCCCACCCAAGCGGCGGCCTCGAGCACTGTCGCGGAAAGATTCATACTCGTGGCATCGCCACATCAACACAAGAGATTGCCAAATGATCACAGTTCAACGGACCCACTGACCCATGTCGAGTGACGAACAGCAACCGGTCGAAACCATCTGTCCGTACTGCGGCGTCGGCTGCGGCATCAAGGTACAGCCGGGCGAGGCGCCCGAAGACATGCGGTTCATGCCCTGGGGCGACGCACCCGTCAACGAGGGGCGAGTCTGCATCAAGGGCGGCGCCGCGACGGAAGTCGTCGGCCACGAAGACCGCCTCACCGAACCGCTGATCAGAGAAGACGGGGAGTTCCGGGAGGCCACCTGGGAGGAGGCGCTCACCCGCGTCGTCGACGAGCTCTCGCGCATCCGGGAGGAGCACGACCCGGACGCGATGGGCTTCTTCGGGTCGTCGAAGACGATGAACGAGGAGAACTACCTCCTCCAGAAGCTCGCGCGCCGCTACGGCACCAACAACGTCGACAACTGCACCCGCATGTGCCACGCGTCCACCGTCTGGGCGCTGCGCACCAGCCTCGGTGCCGGTGCCATGACCAACAGCATGGCCGACCTGGAGGAAGCGGCGGACGTGCTCTGGATCCAGGGCGCCAACCCCGGCGAACAACACCCCATCGCCAACAGCCAGTACTTCCGACAGGCAGTCCTGGAGGGCGCGACGGTCATCCAGGTCGACCCGCACGCGAACAAGACCACGCGGTCGTTCGAAATCGAGGAGACCGACCGCCACATGCACCTCCAGCTCGAGCCCGGGACCGACATCCCGCTGCTGAACATCGTCATCAAGACGATTCTCGACCGCCACGACGAGAACCCCGACGAGGGCTGGATCGACGAGACGTTCATCGAGGAGCGGACCGAGGGCTTCGAGGACCTGCGGGAGACCCTCGAGGGCTTCGACAAGGAAGCGGCGGCCGAGGAGTGCGGCGTCCCCCTGGAGGACATCGAGCGAGCCGCCGAGAAGTACGCGATGGGGAACAACTCCGCCATCTTCACCGGGATGGGGATGAGCCAGCACACCTGCGGGGTCGACAACGTTCAGAACGAGATCAACCTCGCGCTCATCACCGGGAACCTCGGGAAGCCGGGCACGGGCGTCAACCCGCTGCGCGGCCAGAACAACGTCCAGGGGACGAGTGACGTCGGCGCGATGCCGAACGTCCTCCCGGGCTACCAGCTCGTCGACGACGACGAAGCCAGGGAGAGCGTTGAGGACGTCTGGGGCTTCGAAGTCCCGGACGAACCGGGACTGACGAACGTCGAAATATCCCGGGCCGCCGGGGACACCGTCCAGGGGCTGTACATCATGGGCGAGAACCCCGTCATGTCGGAACCGGACGGCAACCACGTCGAAGAGCGCCTCGACGACCTCGAGTTCGTGGTCGTCCAGGACATCTTCCTGACGGAGACCGCGGACTACGCGGACGTCGTGTTGCCCGCGACGACGTGGGCGGAGCGGGGCGGGACCGTCACGAACACCGACCGCCGCGTCCAGCGCATGCGGCCCGTCGAGAAGGTCCACGAGAACACCAGACACGACCTCGACATCCTCACGGAAGTCGGCACGCGACTGTTCGGCGAGGACGCCGGGTTCGACTTCGACGACCCCGAGGAGGTCTTCGAGGAACTCCGGGAAGTCTGCCCCATCTACCACGGAATGACCTACGACACCCTCGGGACCGAGGGCATCCAGTGGCCGTGCTACGAACCGGGCGACGAGGGCGACCAGTTCCTCTACGAGAACTCCTTCGACACGGACAACGGGCTCGGCCAGATCGAGGGCGTGCGACACCAGGAGCCCAAGGAGACGCCCGACGAGGAGTACCCGCTGATACTCACGACCGCGCGCCTCGAAGAGCACTACAACACTGGCACGATGAGTCGGCGTTCGCCGACGCTGAACCGCCAGCACCCCGAGAACTTCGTCGACATCCACCCGAAGGACGCCGAGCGATACGGCATCGACGACGGCGACGAGGTGACGGTGACCTCTCGGCGCGGCGAAATCACCGTCGAGGCGCACGTCACTGAGGACATCAAGGAGGGCGTCATCTGGACGACGCCGCACTTCGCGGACGCGTCAGCGAACCGCCTCACGAACGACGTGCTCGACGAGCGTGCGAAGATTCCCGAGTACAAGGCCGCCGCTGCCGAGATATCGGTGGACGTCGAGCGGGCCGACGGCGACGCCCCGGCGGACGACTGAGGCGGCCTCGACCACTGCCAGCATCCCACGTTCCCTTTCGAATTCCTGCGACAGGGGGTCGCGTCTCTGGACGCCGTCACGGACCACTTCGACAGGTGCCGGTTCCGCGCCGCGAACCACGACGCGACAGGAGACTGATTGGTCATGGAGCGCCACGCGACCGAGTACTGCGTTCGTTGGATGCGGCCACCGGCGGGGCGAACCCGGGGACAGCGACAAGGCGGATTCGAGAACGCCCCGCACGCGGGAATCCTTATGTGCGGCTGCCGGAAACGGGTGGGCGTGGCGGATTTCAACACGGCCTCGACTGCCGTGCCGACCCTCGAGTGGCTCGACAGCGACGGCGTCGACGCCGTCAACGACGCCTCGATGCGCATCATCGAAGAACTCGGCATCCAGCTGGGCCACGAGCCGGCTCGCGCCCTCGTCAGCGCGAACGGCGGCACGGTCGACGAGGACGGCGTCGCGACGCTCCCTCGCGAGGTCGTCGTGGACGCCGTCGACCGCGCTCCGTCGTCGTTCACACTGCACGCCCGGAACCCGGACCACGACGTTACCGTGGGCGGGGACAGCCCGCCCGTCCGAGCCCCGAGTTACGGCCCGTCGACAGTGCGCACCTTCGACGACGGACGGCGGGACGCGACCCTGGCGGACTACGAGACGCTGGTGAAACTCGCGCACGCCGAGGACGTCATCACGTGCTCCGGGTACAACCTCTGTGAACCGACGGACGTCGACCAGCGGGACCGACACCTCAGAATGCTCGAACGGTCGCTGACGCTCTCGGACAAGCCGGTCATGGGGCCGACCCACGGCCGCGAGCGCGCCGAAGCGTGCATGGACATGGTCGGCATCGCGATGGACGACCCAGACCTCTCACGGCCGCTCGTGGCCGGACTCATCAACACAGTCCCCCCGCGGCGCATCGACGCCGAGATGCTCGGGGGCCTGCTGACGTACGCCGAGCACGGCCAGCCGCTGGTCGTCTCGTCGTTCACGATGGCCGGTGCGTCCGGACCCCCGTCGCTGGGCGCGTCGCTGGCCCAGGCCAACGCCGAGAACCTGGTCGCCATCGCGCTCGCCCAGTTCGTCAATCCCGGGACGCCCGTGGTGTACGGCGTCCCCTCGGCGATGGTCGACGACCGGTACGGGTCGCTGTCCATCGGCAGTCCCGAATCGGCGCTGTTCGCCGCGTTCGCCGGCCAGATGGCGCGACGCTACGGCCTTCCGTCGCGAGGGGGCGGTTCGCTCTCGGACGCGAAGACCGTCGACTACCAGAGCGGGTTCGAGTCGACGCTCGTCGGCGCGGCGACGGCGTTCAGCGGGGTCGACTTCGCCCTCAACGCGGCTGGCGTCCTGGAGTCGTACTCGGCGGTCTCCCCGGAGAAGTTCGTCCTCGACTGCGAGGCGTTGCGCTCCCTGGACTACCTCCGGACCGGGGTTCCGGTCGACAGCGAAACCATCTCCCTCGAGCGGATTGCGGATACGGACCCGGCGGGGCACTTTCTCGACGACGCGCGGTCAGCCGGCCGGCCGTCGTACCAGTCCGCGGTACTGGACAAACAGTCACACGACGCCTGGGCCGACGACGGCGAGCGGTCCGCGTTCGAACTGGGACGCGAACGCGTCCGGTGCCTCCTCGAGGACTACGAGGCACCGCCGATGGACGACAGGACCGCGCGCGCTATCGAGGAGTACGTCGTGGACCACGCGGCGTGAACCCACGCGAGCCTTCGCGAGTTACTGGTCGTTCAGCAGTCGGCGCGTCCGTTCGCCCACAGCAGACCGGAGCGCGTCCAGATCCACCGTCGCTTCGGGACCGAGGAGGCGTGCGTACTCCTCGCGAGCGACGAGTTCGAGGACGCGCTCCGCTACGGCATCACTCCCGCCCGACGTGACGCGCTCGCTGGCCCGTTCGACGCGGTCGGCAGTGACCAGGTCCGCAGCGACCTCGGCGGGGTCGTCCTCGAACGGGGGTACGGTTCGCCGCTCGTCGGGCGCAGCGCGGAGTTTCGCGCGGTCGCCCGTCTTGTTCCTGACGAGGACGCCGGCGGCCTGACCGTCGCGCCACGCCGATTCCGGCAGGTCGTAGCTATCGGGGTCGAAGTCGGCGCCGCGGAGTTCCTTCCGCACAGCGTTCAGCGACGCCAGACCGAGCCGGTCGTAGAGTCGGTCGACGGCGTCCGGCGGGAGGAACCGGTCGTCGCCGGCGTCGAAGACGTCGAACCCGAGGAACGGCGGGAGGCGCGCCCAGTCGTAGTCCAGCGTTCGCTTCCGCGTCGCGACACCGTAGAAAACCGCCGACTCGACGTCGTCGAGGGCGGCCCGCAGGACCTCGCGGTCGAACCGGTCGCGGACGTGCCTGACGGCGCACCGATACCCGAGCGGCGGCTCGTCGAAGACGCGCTCGTCGTCGCCGAACACGAGCAACCCGGACGACTCCAGTTGCACCCGGAGCGGGGCGCCCTCGACCCACTCCTGGAGCCAGAGGTGGCCGTCGAGCAGGCCGGCCGGTGCGTCGGCGACGTCAGGAATCTGCGGGAACGCGCGCATCACGTCGCGGTTACCCCCAGGACGGGGTAAGCGTTCCCCTGCCGCCCGGTACCGGCGAGGAGAACGCATCCGAGCGCGATCCGAACGCGGAGCGACCTAACCTCTTAGGCACACAGCCGAAGGAGGTGGGAGTCTACCGTCAAAGTAGGTCGGGTCCGATGGCGAGTAAAAACCTACATTCCGATAGCATCGTCGAAGACTGCTCCGAGTGCGGCCGGGAGCAGCCACACGAGGTGTCAATCGACATCCTCACCGAGAGCGACGACCAGAAGAACGCCGAGTTCTCCCGCGAGCCGTACCGGGTTTCGGAGTGCCGGGCGTGCGGTGCGACGACGAAAACCCGGATGAACAACGCGTAACGATGGCCGCGATTCGGACGCCCGGATTGTGCCGCGGTGGTCGACGGCAACCGCGTGCCGAACGGCGTGGTCAGCGGACCGGCTACTGTCCGTAGGACTGGAACTTCTCCTCGACTGTCGCCAGCGCTTCAGCTGGAAGCTCGTCTGGTTCGCCGTGCTGTCGGGCCTGCAGGTACACGCGACAGAGGTTCTCGACGACGAACGTGTTCTCGACAGCCGACGCCAGGTCGTCGCCCGTAACGACCAGGCCGTGATGTCCGAGGATGCACGCGTCCGAGTCGGCGTCCGCCATCTCGGACACGACCAGCTCCGCGAGTTCGTCCGTCCCGTAGGCCGCGTAGTCCGCGACCGGGACGCGGCGCCCCACGGCCGTGATCATGTAGTGAATCGGCGGGAGTTCCTCGCCGAGCACCGCCAGCGTCGTCGCCCACGTGGAATGCGTGTGCACGATTGCGCCCGCGTCGAGGCGCCGGTAGATGCCAGTGTGCATCGGCACCTCGCTGGTCGGCTTCATGTCTCCTGCCACAACGTCCCCGTCCAGCGTCACCACGGGGACGTCCGCCGGGTCGAAGCCGTCGTAGGGCACCCCCGTCGGCGTCGCCGCGAACCGGTCGCCCTTCCGGACGCTCAGGTTCCCCGTGCGGCCCGGGGTCAGCTCCGCCAGCGACGGTGCGTGGTCGACGACTGCGACGCGTTCGCGAGCGAGCATTACAGTACCACCTCCGATACCTCGCCGATGGCATCAATCTGGTGGTCGGGCTGTCGATTCCCGGCTTCGCCGTCGGTTTCCCCGTTGAACAGCACCGTCGTCAGACCGACGGCGTTCGCGCCTTCGACGTCCGTTTCGACGTCGTTGCCCACCATCACGGTCTCGCTGGGCCGTCTGTCGAGTTGCGCCAGCGGCAGGGTGAACATCACGCTACTCGGCTTCTCGCTGCCGGTCTCCTCGGAGGTCAACACCAGGTCGACGCACTCGTCGAGGCCCAGGCGGTCGATCTTCTTCAGCTGGATGCGCGTCGTCAGGTTGCTCACGATAGCGACGTCCACGCCCGCAGCCTGTAGCTCCCGGAGCGTCTCGCGGACGCCGTCGAACAACGCCATCTCCTCGACGTACGTCCCCCAGTACGCCTCCCCGAGCGCGAGTGCGTGTTTCGCGCGGTGCGTCCCCGTGTGGAATTCCAGCGCGCGCTTGAAGTAGAGGAACCGCTCGTGGGCGGACGCCGTCCCCGCGAGTTCGCGCTTCACCTCCCGCCGCCCCGCCGCGTACAGGTCGTCGAACTCGCCCCGCGACAGGTCGTAGCCCAGCTCGCGGGCTTCCCGCCACGCCGCCTCCTTCCCGGCCTCGTTGCACTCCGGGTACGAGTACAGCGTGTCGTCCAGGTCGAAGAACACCGCCTCGTAGCTCATACCTCCGCGTTCTCCGGTCAGGGTGTTAGCACTCACGGTCTGGTCAGTAACGTAGCTGGCGTGGGCTGCGGCTGGGAACTCGTTCGTACAGGAGTTCCAATTCCGAAATTGGTCCGGAAACGAGCGACTGCCGCAACAACACGGGTAAACGGGTGGCGACACGCGCGTCGCTACGCGGTCCGGTAGCAGAGAAATGCTCGGTCAGGGATTTGAACCCTGGTCGTCGGCTCGAAAGGCCAACATGATTGGCCGGACTACACCAACCGAGCGTTCGCATTCGAAGCGAGCGGCCGCTTACTTATAAATCTCTCCAATCTAGTCGGGAGTGTCGGCGCGTAGCACGGACCGCACGGGCCTCACGTTGTGCGGTTCCCGGGGGGAAATCGACGCCCGCCTCTGCTCCCAGCGCTGTGGTCTCGGCTCGATTCTGACCTGCGCGATTCGGAGCAGTCACGCGAACGTTTATTCGCCTCCCGTTGGTTCAAACTGACATGCGCGCCAAGCCGAGCAACGAGGGTCGGTAAGCGTGGCGGGACCCGTCTTCTGGACGCTGGTCGTGCTGGCGACGCTCACGAGTCTCGTGACGGCGTGGGCGCTCGGCGCGAACAGCAACTCGCCGCCGTTCGCGCCCGCGATCGGCGCCAACGCCATCTCCACGATGCGGGCGGCGTTCCTCATCGGCATCCTCGCCGCGCTCGCGCACTCACG
>NZ_WUUU01000013.1 GCF_009831555.1 Halobacterium bonnevillei
CGCGTCCCACGTCGCCTCGCCGTCCTCGGACGCAGCGGCTTCGGCTTCGAGGCGCGCGATGTGCGCGCTGACGGCGGCCGCGATGGCCGCGGCCTCCTCGTCGCTGGCGTCGTCCGGGACGTCGATGTCGTAGTCGGGCACAGCCATCACAGCGGAATGTTGCCGTGTTTCTTGTCGGGGGTGTCCTCGCGCTTCGACGCGAGCATCTCCAGGTCCGCGATGAGCCGTGGCCGGGTCTCCGTCGGCTCGATGACGGCGTCGAGGTAGCCGCGGTCGGCGGCCGTGTACGGGTTCGCGAACTCCTCGCGGTACTCGTCGATGAGCTGCTCGCGGAGCTCGTCGGGATCGTCGGCGGCCTCGAGTTCGTCGCGGTAGAGCACGTTCACCGCGCCCTTCGGCCCCATCACCGCGATTTCGGCGGTCGGCCACGCGTAGTTGACGTCCGCGCCGATGTGCTTGGACGCCATCACGTCGTACGCGCCGCCGTAGGCCTTCCGCGTGATGACCGTGAGCAGCGGCACCGACGCCTCGCTGTACGCGTACAGGAGTTTCGCGCCGTGCCGGATGATGCCGTTGTGCTCCTGGTCGGTGCCCGGCAGGAAGCCGGGGACGTCCACGAACGTCAGGATCGGGATGTTGAACGAGTCGCAGAAGCGCACGAACCGGCTGCCCTTCTCCGAGGCGGCGATGTTCAGCGTGCCGGCGTTCACGCGTGGCTGGTTCGCGACGACGCCGACCGACCGGCCGTCGAGGCGCGCGAACCCGACGACGAGGTTCTTCGCGAAGTTCTCCTGGACCTCGAAGTACGAGCCCTCGTCGACGACGCTGTCGATGACGTCGGTCATGTCGTAGGGTTTCCGGGGCTGGTCCGGGACGATGGACTTCAGGGCGTCGTCGCGGCGCTCGGGGTCGTCCCACGGTTCGACCCGCGGCGGGTCCTCGACGTTGTTCTGGGGGAGATAGGACAGCAGGCGCTTGATCTGGTCGAGGGCCTGCTCCTCGCTGTCGCAGGCGAAGTGCGCGACGCCGGACTCCGAGGAGTGGGTGGTCGCGCCGCCGAGTTCCTCGAACCCGACTTCCTCGCCGGTGACCGTCTTGATGACGTCGGGCCCGGTGATGAACATGTGGCTGGTGTCTTTCACCATGAAGACGAAGTCCGTGATGGCCGGCGAGTACACCGCGCCGCCCGCACACGGCCCCATGATGGCGGAAATCTGGGGGACGACGCCGCTGGCTTTCTCGTTGCGCGTGAAGATTTCGGCGTACCCGCCGAGGGCGTCGACGCCCTCCTGGATGCGGGCGCCCGCCGAATCGTTCAGCCCGACGACGGGCGCGCCGACTTCCATCGCCTTGTCCATCACTTTCGTGACCTTCTCCGCGAACACCTCGCCGAGGCTCCCGCCGAAGACGGTGAAGTCGTGGGCGAACACGAACACCGTGCGGCCGTCGACTTCGCCGTAGCCCGTGACCACGCCGTCGCCGGGAATCTGTTGTTCCTCCATGCCGAAGTTGTGGCTCCGGTGGGTGCGCAACTGGTCGAACTCGTTGAACGTGCCGTCGTCGAGGAAGTAGTCGATGCGCTCCCGGGCGGTCAGCTTCCCCTTGTCGTGTTGGGACTCGATTCGGTCCTCGCCGCCGCCGAGGAGTGCGCGCTCGGTCTTCTCGCGCAGTTCCTCGATGCGCTCTTCCATCGTCATCTGATTGTGCGTCGTTTCCCCCACCGACGGCAAAAGGATTCCGAGACGCAGAGGTGTGGCCGTCCCGACACTCGAATTGTGGTGATGGCAGTCGACCCCAGCGCCGTGGCTGCAGTCACTCCCAGACGGACTCTGTTCGAGCCGCGGGGTAGAGCTCCTCGGCAGTGTACCGTTCGATAGACGGGAACATCGTCAGCCGTCGTTCCGGCGGACGAAGTTCGAGCAGAGGACGGTCGCGTCGTCGCTGAACTGGGAGATTGCGTGTCTGCACGCGCCACACGGCGTCGTCACGCGGTCGTCGGCGTCCGGGACGGGGCCGGCGACCAGAACCGTATCCAGCGACGTCGACTCCGTCTCCGCGTGCTGCATGTTCGCGATTGCGTGGCGTTCCGCGCAGCAGTCGGCCTGGGTCATCGACGTCTCCAGGGGCGTCCCCTCGTAGACGGTCCCCGTCTCCGAGCGAACGAACGCGTAGAGTTTGTCGACGTGGCCGGCGGCCCGGCGTTTGCGAGCGTGGTCGCGGATGCGACCGCGCGCTTCGTCGACGAACTCGCGTTCGGTGGCAGACAGCTCCATGGCGCCAGGTACCTGCGGGATAGCAAGTGTTTTCGGGTGCTGCGGACCGTCGACAGGAACCGCCCGATGGTTACAGTACAGACCGCGACCGCCGGAGGCCGAGGAACGAGACGACCGCGACGACGGCGGTGACGACGAGGAGGATGCGTGTCGGGCCGAGCGTGACGCCGAGCAGCGACAGCGGACCGACCGCGACGCCGGCCGCGTCCGCGAGCCCGGAGACGAACGTGAAGATGAGGAACACGGGGATGAACACGCCGACGGCGTACAGCCACGGCGTCGCCAACGAACGGGCGAGGGGGCCGCTGCCGCCCTGCAGTTCCGTGACGGCGTCCGCGCCCAGCACCCACCCGGCGAACAGCATGAAGCCGACGAGGCCGCCGGTCAGCAGAAGGTCCACGAGCGTTCCGGCGACGAAGCCGAAGACCCCCTGGTCGAGCGCGCAGACGGCGCCCGTCACGGCGAACACGCCGGTGAGTCCGCCCACCGCGGCCCGCCGCGAGAGGCCGTACTCGTCGACGAGGAACGAGACGGGAATCTCCAGCATGGAAATCGACGAGGACAGCGCGGCGAGGACGACGACGCCGAAGAAGACGACGCCGACGACCTGGCCGTAGGGGAGCGCGGCGAACGCGCTCGCGAGACTGACGAACAGCGCGCCCGGCCCGCCGCCGCCTGCGCCGACGCCGAGCGCGAACAGGATCGGGAAGACGACGACGCCCGCGAGCACGCCGACGAACGTGTTGAGCACGGCGATGGCGGTGCCGTCGGCGGCCAGCGAGCGGTCCTCGCCGAGGTACGAGGCGTACGTCAACATGGTCCCGGCGCCGAGCGAGAGCGTGAACAGCGCCTGGCCGGCGGCCGCCGGGAGGATGTTCAGGAAGTTCGCCTGCAGGAACGCGATGTCGGGGGCGAGGTAGAACGCGACGCCCTCGCTGGCGCCGTCGAGCGTGACGCCCCAGGCGGCGAGCGCGAGCAGCAACACGACGATGGCGGGCATCATGAGTTTGGTCGCGCGCTCGATGCCGCGTCGAACTCCGCGCAGGACGATCAGCGCGGTCACGCCGAGGAACAGGAGGTGGAAGCCGACGGCTTCGACGCCGTAGTTGATGCTCTCGAAGTACGCGCCCGGCGCGGCGAAGTACGCGCCCGTGAAACTCCCGGCGAAGTACCGGAGGATCCACCCGCCGACAACGCTGTAGAACGAGAGCAAGATGACGGCCGTGACGACGAACACGTGGCCGAACGCGGACCACGCCGACGACTCGGAGAGGTCCGAGAGCGCGCCCACGGGGTTGCGCCTGGAGCGCCGGCCGATGACGAACTCCGCCAGCAGGCCGGGGACGCCGACCAGCAGGACGACGCCGAGGTAGACGAGGAGGAACGCCGCGCCGCCGTTGTCGCTGGTCATCCACGGGAACCGCCAGAGGTTCCCGAGGCCGACGGCAGACCCGACGGCCGCGAGGATGAACCCGATTCGCGTCTGCCAGGACTCGCGTGTCATTGCCACAGCGTAGCAACCTCCCGCATTTGAGCGTTGCGACCGAGGAACAGTCAGCCGCCAGAATTGTCGGCGTAACGCGCCTGAAAATACGTTATGGAATTTCGATTCGTGGGGCAGTTCGGCGTTTTGTCGAGGATTCCTAGGCGAGAATCACCGCGGACTCCAGAATCTGGGCCTTGATCAGCAGGTCCTGGATACCGAGGACGAGCGTGAGGCCGATGCCGACGGGGATGACGACCCGCACCCACCAGAGCCACAGCGTGACGAAGCCGCCGCCCAGGGAGGTCCCCATGCCGAGTTCCTCCGAGGCGGAGTCGAACGCCACCCAGCCGACGAACAGCGCGAACAGCAACACGACGAACGGGAGCAGGAAGCTGAACACGACGTCGTTGTACCAGCCGAGCGTCCCGGTGTCGAGCGCCGTCGGGACCCCGAGCGCGAAGATGGCCGCACCGAGTCCGGTCGCGACGGTCCGGCGGCTGTAGTCGTAGTTGTCGACGACGTACGACGTCGGCGTCTCGAGGAGGCTGATGGCGCTGGAGAGCGCTGCCAGCAGCAGTACGAAGAAGAACGCGGCGCCGAGCAGTGCGCCGCCGGGGAGCTGGCCGAACGCGCCGGCGAGGCTGACGAACGCCGTGCCGACGCCGCCGGAACCGGGTTCGACGCCGATGGCGAACAGCACCGGGAAGACGACGAAGCCGGCCAGCAGCGCGACGAGCGTGTTGATGACGACGATGGCGCCGCCGTCAGCCGGAAGGCTGTCGTCGCGTCCGAGGTACGAGGCGTACGCGATCATCACGCTGAACCCGAGTGACAGCGTGAAGAACGCCTGCCCGACTGCGGACGGAACGATGGTCGCGATGTTCTCGGAGAGGTACTGGAAGTCCGGCGAGAGGTAGTACTCGTAGCCGGCGGCCGCGCCGTCGAGCGTGAACCCCCAGACGGCGAGGCCGAGGAGCAACACGAGAATCGCCGGAATCATCACCTTGGTCGCGCGCTCGATGCCGCTCTGGACGCCGAACGCGACGATTGCGACGGTGACGGCCATGAAGACGGCGTGCGTGCCGACGGCCAGGGGGCCCGCAGACACCGACTCGAAGAACGTGCCCGCTTCACCGAAGTACGCGCCGGTGGCGCTCCCGGCGATGTAGCTGAGCACCCAGCCGCCGATGACGCTGTAGAACGCGAGAGTCACCACGGACCCGATGACGCCGAGCGCGCCGGCGAACGACCAGTTCCCGAAGCCGAGTTCCCTGAACGCCGAAATCGGGTTCTGTTTGCTCCGGCGGCCGATGACGAACTCCATCAGCATTGCCGGGAAACCGAACAGGAAGACGATCGCGAGGTAGACGACGAGGAACGCCGCGCCGCCGTTCGAGCCCGTCTGGAACGGGAACGACCAGATGTTCCCGAGTCCGACGGCGCTCCCAACGGCGGCGAAGATGAATCCGACCCTCGTGGTCCACGTTTCTCGTTCTGCCATGGTCTATCACGGCATACCAGGGGAGTCAGTTAAAAATAATTCGGATTCGTAGCTATAACCTCTGCAACAAGAACTGAGGGCGGCTGCAGAGGGACAATCTGGGTGCGTATTTCAACTGTGTGACCGGCCGCGAGTCAGGCCTCGCCGTAGACCGGGACCGCGGCGCCGCTGGTCGGCGGCGTCGCGTCCGACGCCAGCGACAGCACGACGCGAGCGATGTCCGCGGGGTCGACCCACGAGTCGTGGTCCGCGTCGGGCAGCATCTCGCGGTTCGCGGGCGTGTCGATGACCGACGGCATCACGGCGTTCGCGCGCACCTGGCCCCTGTTCTCCGCTGCGATCGTCTCCGTGAGCAGGCGCACGCCGGCCTTCGACGCGCGGTACGGCCCGTCGCCCTCGCCGCCTTCCAGGGACGCGCGCGCAGATACGGAGACGATGGCGCCCGACGAGTCCCGAAGGTGCGGGATCGCGTGCTTGCTCGCGAGGAACATCGTCTTCAGGTTCACGTCGAACACCGTGTCGAAGGTCTCGACGTCCGTCTCGTCGATCGGGCTCCCGCCCTTCCACATCCCGGCGACGTTGCAGAGGCACTCGAGGCTCCCGTGCGCGTCGACGACGGCGTTCACGACGCGGTCGGCCGCGTCCTCGTCGGTGAGGTCGCCCCGGTAGAACGCGACCTCGCCGCGGTCGAGTTCGGTGTCCTCGCCCGGTTCCACGACGTCAGTGCCACAGACAGTCGCGCCCGCGTCCTGGAACGCGCGACACACCGCGCTGCCGAGCGCGCCCGACGCCCCGGTCACCAGCACGACGTCGCCGTCGAAGTCGAACTCCGCGTGCATACCACTCACACGGACCGCCAGCACCGTAAACGTACCCGGCGGCCCGGCCGAACAACTCAGATCGACTACAGAACTGCGCTCCTGCAGCCTTTTAAGTGTCGGACCCACGCAGTTGACGGCATGAACGCCGACAGTCGCCTCGCGGTCGGCGGCGGTCTCCTGGTCGCGCTCACGGCCGCCGTCAGCGTCCTCGCGTACCCCGAGATGCCCGCCGAGATGGCGACCCACTGGAACGCCAGCGGCGACGTCGACGGCACGATGTCACGAACGCTCGCCCTGTCACTGTTGCCCGCGCTCACCGCGCTCACACTCGGGTTCTTCCTGGCCTTGCCACGCATCGACCCGCGCAACGACTACGAGTCGTTCCGGTTCGCGTACGACGCGCTGGCTCTCACGACGCTCGGCTTCCTCGCGTACGTCCACGCGGTCGTCGTGCTCGTCAACGCCAGCTACGACCTCGGCGTGCTCCAGGCGCTGGCCCCCGCTCTCGGCGGCATCTACGTCGTCGCCGGCTACGTCACGGAGCGCGCGGAGCAGAACTGGTTCGTCGGCGTGCGCACCCCGTGGACCCTCGAAGACGAGGACGTCTGGCGACAGACGAACGACGCCGTCGGCACCCTCCTGAAGCTGGGCGGGGTCGTCGCCGCGGCCGGATTCTTCCGCCCCGCGTACGCGCTCGTCCTCGTCGTCGTCCCAGTCGTCGCGGTGGCCGTGGGTTCGGTCGCGTACTCCTATCACCTCTACGAGCGCGCGACCTGACCCCCGACCAGGGACTGCGGGCGCCAGCCGGCGCGCGCTGCGGTCGGCGCTCAGGGCCGCTCTCGTCGTTCTGGCCGATGGGAGCGACGCTGGCGAAACGGGCACGAATGGTGGCCTTTATGCGAACAGCGAACAGCCTTTCGAGTGCAAAATGAAGCTCCACGAGTACCAGGCGAAGCAAGTCTTCGCCGAGGCGGGTATCCCGACCCCAGGGTCGGCGCTCGCCACGTCCGTCGACGAGGTCGTCGAGGTCGCCGAGGACCTCGGCTACCCCGTCGCAGTGAAAGCGCAGGTACACGTCGGCGGCCGCGGAAAGGCCGGCGGCATCAAACTCGTCGAAGACGCTGACGAGGCCCGGGAGGCCGCCGAGTCCATCCTCGGCATGGACCTCAAGGGCTACACCGTCGAGAAGGTCCTCGTCGAGGAAGCCGTCGACTTCACGAACGAACTGTACGTCGGCGTGACGATGGACCGCGGCGAGGGCAAGCCCGTCGTGATGGTCTCCGAGCGCGGCGGCGTGGACATCGAACAGGTCGCAGAGAAGGACCCCGAAGCGATCGTCCGCGAGCACGTCGACCCCGCGTTCGGCCTGCACCCCTACCAGGCCCGGAAAGCGGTCTACGACGCCGGCATCCCGCAGTCGGTCGCCCGCGACGTCGCGAGCGTCGTCTCGACGCTGTACGACCTCTTCGAGGAGCGCGACGGCAGCGACGTCGAGATCAACCCGCTGATGGTCACCAGCGACGACGACGTCGTCGCGGCGGACGCAGTGATGAACATCGACGAGGACGCGCTGTTCCGGCAGCCCGAGCTGGCGGAGATGGAGGAGGAAGCCGCCGAGGACGACCTGGAAGCCAAAGCCAACGAGTACGGCTTCGACTACGTGCGCCTCGACGGCAACACTGGCATCATCGGGAACGGCGCCGGTCTCGTGATGACGACGCTGGACCTCGTGGACTACTACGGCGGCGAGCCCGCGAACTTCCTGGACATCGGGGGCGGCGCGAAAGCCGAACGCGTCACGAACGCCCTGGACATGGTGTTCAGCGACGAGAACGTCGACAGCGTCGTGTTCAACATCTTCGGCGGCATCACCCGCGGCGACGAGGTCGCGAAGGGCATCAACGCCGCGCTCGAACAGTTCGACGAGATTCCGAAACCGGTCGTCGTCCGCCTCGCCGGCACGAACGCCGCGGAGGGCCGCGAAATCCTGAACGACGACCTCGTCACCGTCGAGGAAACGCTCGAGGGCGCCGTGCAGCGCGCCGTCGAATTCGCGAACGAGGAGGCAGACCAATGAGTATTCTAGTCGACGACGACACCCGCGTCGTGGTGCAGGGCATCACGGGCGGGGAAGGAAAGTTCCACGCCGAACAGATGATCGAGTACGGGACGAACGTCGTCGCGGGCGCGGTCCCCGGCAAGGGCGGCCAGGAGGTCGGCGGCGTTCCCGTCTACGACACCGTCGACCAGGCCGTCGAGGCCGAGGACGCCGACGCGTCGGTCGTGTTCGTCCCGCCGGCGTTCGCGGCGGACGCCATCTTCGAGGGCCTCGACACCGACCTCGACCTCGTGGTCGCCATCACGGAGGGCATCCCCACCCAGGACATGGCGAAGGTGTACAAGCGCCTCACCGAGGTCGACACCCGCCTCATCGGGCCGAACTGCCCGGGCATCATCACGCCCGGCGAGGCGAAACTCGGCATCCTCCCCGGCAACATCTTCGAGTCCGGGAACGTCGGCCTCGTCTCGCGGTCCGGCACCCTGACCTACCAGGTGGTCGACTCCCTCACGTCGCGTGGCATCGGGCAGACCACCGCCATCGGCATCGGCGGCGACCCCATCATCGGGACGGACTTCATCGGCGCCCTGGAGCTGTTCGAGAACGACCCGGACACGCACGCGGTCGTTATGTGCGGCGAGATCGGCGGCGAGGACGAGGAGGAGGCCGCCGAGTACATCGCGCAGAACATGGACACGCCGGTCGCGGGCTTCATCGCGGGCCGCACCGCGCCGCCGGGCAAGCGCATGGGCCACGCGGGCGCCATCGTCTCCGGCAGCGGCACCGGCACCGCGGAGTCGAAGATCAACGCGCTGAACGACGCGGGCGTCCCCGTCGGCGACACACCCGAGGAGGTCGCCGACAGCATCGAGGACCTGCTGTAATCGACAGCAAGAACACCTGCTGACTCGGTGCGCAACCGGTTTTCGTAGCGCCCGACCACGTTCTCCGCGGCAGTTGCCGTTCGGTCGGGTCGAGCACAGCGTACGGACTCCACGACCAGATGGTGGTGCGCAGAAAGCGTGAGGACGGATGTGCAGGCCGCGGCACGCTCGGCTTCCCCGTGGACCGAGGTAGACGACCTGGCGTGTGAACGTTTGTCTCGCTCCGAGTTAGGTCCATCGGCCGCGGGAAAGATTTCTGGTTCGAGCGAATACCGTCCGTAGAACCGCAGCGAGACGACCTAAATCGACGTAAACTCGGTTTAACCGACGTAAACCGTGGTCCACGGAGTTCCCGGTTTATACTTCCGTGGGTTGACCAGTCAATCGCAATGACCACCACTTCCCCCCGCACGAGCCTCACGGAGTTCTGCGAGGACTGCAGCCGAGAGACCAGTCACGCGGTCACGATTCAACTGCGCGTCGAGAACGCGGACGCCGACCACGCGAAGTGCTCGCGGGAACCGTACCGCGTGAGCAAGTGCCTGACCTGCGAGGCGAGCAGCGCCCGCCGCATGAACGACGCCTGACGCCCCCCGACTCCGCCGCCGGCCCCCAGTCTGACGCCCCGACACCACCAGGCTCCCCCGCCCTGATTCCGCGGGCGAAACGCCTACGTGACGCGACGCAGACGATGGAGTGAATGGAGACCACGCACCGCGTGCACGTCGGCGACGCCCGGGACCTGCCGCTGGCCGACGACAGCGTGGCGCTCGTCGTGACGTCACCGCCGTACCCCATGATCGAGATGTGGGACGACGTGTTCGCCGCCCTGGACCCCGAGATCGGGGACGCGCTCGAGGCGAACGACGGTGACCGCGCTCACGACAGGATGTTGTCCGTCCTCGACGACGCGTGGGCGGAAGTCGCGCGCGTCCTCGAACCCGGCGGCATCGCGGTGGTGAACGTCGGCGACGCGACCCGCACCCTGGACCGGTTCCGCGTCTACGACAACCACGCCCGCATCACCACCGCGTTCGAGGCGCTGGGCTTCGACCCGCTTCCCGGCGTGCTGTGGCGAAAACCCGCGAACTCCGCGGCGAAGTTCATGGGCAGCGGGATGGTGCCGCCGAACGCGTACGTCACGCTCGAACGCGAACACCTGCTCGTGTTCCGGAACGGCGAGCGCCGCGAGTTCGACCCGGGCGCACAGCGGCGGTACGAGGCCGCGTACTTCTGGGAGGAGCGCAACCGCTGGTTCTCGGACGTCTGGGACGACCTGAACGGCGAACGCCAGACGCTGTCGGACCCGGACCTGCGCGAGCGCTCCGGCGCGTTCCCGCTGGAACTCCCCTACCGCCTCGTGAACATGTACTCCGTGTACGGCGACACCGTCCTGGACCCGTTCTGGGGGACGGGGACGACGAGCCTCGCGGCCGCCGTCGCCGGCCGGAGCTCCGCCGGCGTGGAACACGACCCTGCGCTGGCGTCGGCCTTCGACGACCGCATCGAAGATGCGCCCGCGCTTTCCCGGGACCTCGCCGCCGAACGACTCGCCGCGCACCGCGAGTACGTCCGCGGCTCCGGCGACGACTTCGAGTACGACGCCGAACACTACGAGACGCCGGTGCGCACGAGCCAGGAGCGCCGCATCCGGTTCTACGAGGTGGCTGCCGTCGAGGAGACTGACGGGGGGTGGCAGCTCACGCACGACCCCTTCGAGGGCTGATTACGCCCCGAGCGCGTCCTCGATGGTATCCGCGAGCCACTCAGACGCGCCGTCCACGCGGTCGAGTCCGAGCCACGGCTCGACGAGTTCCAGTTCCATCAGGACGAACTCGCCGTCGCGAAGCACGCCGTCGACGCGAGCGTACGGGAGCGCCGACGGAGCGACGCCAACCGCTTCGTCGACTGCTGCGAGCGCGGTGCTCGCGTCCTCGATGGTCGAGGCCGCGGGCTCGTACTGGGTGATCGTCGCGTCGAACGCCGGGTGCGCGCGGAAGTCGCCGGCCGCGGGGTCCCGGCGGAACGCGTGACTGAACGCGCCGCCGAAGAACACCAGGGAGCGTTCGCCGTCCCGTATTTCGGGTGCGAACCGCTGGACGAGCAGGTCGCCGTCGCTTCCCATCGACGCGAAGCGTTCCTGGTGGTCGGCAGCGTCGTCCCGGTTCGTCCGCCACGTGTCGGTCGAACTCGTGCCGATAGCGGGCTTCACGACCGCGTCCTCCCAGCCTCGTTCGTCGAGGACGTCCGGGAGGCGCGTGTCGCCACCGGCGTCTACGAACGCCGTCTCGAGAATCGACACGCCGGCGGCGGCCAGGTCGCGGAGGTAGAACTTGTGGACGTTCCACCGGACGGCGGCGAGTGGGTTCAGGACCGCCACGCCAGCATCCGCCAGGGCGTCCAGCCAGGCCCGGAAGTCCTCGATTCGCTCGTGGTAGTCCCAGCAGGACCGGATCACCGCGACGTCGAGGTCGCGGTGGTCGTCGGTCGGCCACACGACCGGCTGGGCGTTCGCCCCGCGCGCCTCCAGTTCCGCGGCCAGCTGTCGGCCGCCTTCGGTCAGCTCCGGGACGCGCGGGCCAGTCACGATGCCGACGCGGGTCGAGTCGAGTACGGTCACGACCGTGCATCCGGCATTGCGGCACTAATAGGCTCGCTGAACGCCAGTCACGTAATTAGTCGTATAATTAGGGCCTGGTGGTCGCTGGGGAGGCTTGTGACGCGGCCGGCGTGGCTGCACTGCAGTCGGGGACCACGGGGACGGACGGACAGCGCTGTGAGTGAGACGGCGGCGAATCGCGACCGTCGGTGCCGATACGTCGATGGACCAGAGTTGCCCGTTCGGGACCTCAGAATGCGGGCAGCGCGCAGAGCCACAACAGCCTTTGTTAGTCAGTACCAAGGTTGTAGGTGGATTCATGACTGTATCAGACCTGATGCGTGAGGACGTAGTCACCGCCAGCCCGGACGAATCAGTCCGAACCGTCGCGAAGCGGATGCGCGACGAGACCGTGGGCAGCGTCGTAGTAGTCGAAGACGGCCGTCCCACCGGCATCATCACGGACCGCGACCTCGCGACGCGCATCATCGCCGAGGGCGAGGACCCAGAAACCCGGGCCGCCATGGACGTCATGACGCGGAACCCCGCGACCGTAACAGCGGACGCCGGAGTTCGCGAACTTTGCGACCAGATGGCCGACGCGTGCGTCCGCCGGATGCCCGTCGTGGACTACGAGGGCAACCTCGCCGGCATCATCACGCACGACGACCTCAACACCCTGCTCGCGGACGAACAGCGCGAGCTCGCGGCAGTGATCGCCGCGGAGTCACCGCCTTACTAATTGCGCCCGCTTTCTTTGCGCGGACGTAAGTCTGACCGCCGTCTCACCGCGTAGTTGGTACTGCCTACCGGTCCGCGTGCTCGCAGGAAGGAGTCAACGGACGCCTGCACGTGGGTTGTCACGACCCGGGATAGCCGAGCGACACCGAACACGTGGGTTGTCACTACCTGGTATCGATGCGCAGCCACTGGACACCTACGTCTCTGAAACCGGGCACAGAGCCGCTCACACCCCGTAAAAACCATTAATCCGGTAGGAGGCACCTACCAGAGTGTCCCATGTCCCATGTCCAGTAGCGCAACCGTCGCACGGGTCGCCGTGCTGCTCCTCCGGGTGTCCCGCGACGCACTCGTGGCACTCGGCATCGCCGCCGACGAAACCATCGGATTCCTGTCAGTATTCGCCGACGAGACGGTCCGCCTCGCTCGAGCTGTCGCGTTCTGGACCGCCGTCCTCACGCCGCTGCTCCTCATCTGGCTGCTGTTCCAGCAATCACCCGTCCTCTCGGACCCGGTCGCCGTCCTCAAACTCGTGACGTTGAACGTCACCGCGCTCGTGGTCGGCCACGGCTACGGCGAACCCCCGCACCGCGAAGCGTGACGTCACCAGAAACGCTCGCGGCCAGTCGGGACTTTCGGCACGCTGACTCCGAACATCACTGTCCGACTGCACCGTGACGGCAGCGCGAGGGCGGCAGTAAGTGTTTGTTAATTTAGGAGTGAAGGCTTTGAACCGGAAGGACATATTCCGCCCATGACCGGCCACATTCGGGTACTCCACGTAGACGACGAACCGGGATTCGTCGACCTCACTGCGGAGTTACTGCAGCGCGCGGACGCCCGAATCGAGGTTGTCTCCGAGACGAACGCCACGGACGCCCTGGACAGACTCGAAACCAGCGCCGTGGACGCCGTCGTCAGCGACTACGACATGCCCGGAGCAAACGGCCTGGAACTCCTCGACGCCGTCCGCGACACCCACCCCGACCTCCCATTCATCCTCTACACCGGCAAGGGCTCCGAGGAGGTCGCCAGCGACGCCGTCTCCGCCGGCGTCACGGACTACATGCAGAAAGAACGCGGCACCGACCAGTACGCCGTCCTCGCGAACCGGATCGCCAACAGCGTCGCACAGTCCCGCTCCCAGCGGGCGGCCGACCGAACGAAGCAACGACTCGAAGAACTCACCGAGAACTCCGCGGACTGCCTCTGGATGTTCGACGACCAGTGGACGGACCTCCTGTTCATCTCCGGGTACGAGGACGTCTACCGGCGCCCCGTCCGAGCACTCCGGGAGAACCCCGAGGACTTCCTGAACGCCGTGTACGACGACGACCGCGAGTTCGTCGAGGACCAGATGGCCCGCCTCCAGACCGGCGAATCCGTCGACGTCGAATACCGGATCGAACGGGGCGACGACGACCTCGGCTGGGTCTGGGTGAAAGCCGAACCCGTCTTCGAGGGCGACGAGGTCGTCCGCGTCGTCGGGTTCACGCGGGACGTCACCGAGCGGAAGCGACGCGAACGCGAACTCCAGGACGAACGCTCGTTCATCGACCAGGCGCTGGACTCCCTGGACGACGTCTTCTACGTCGTCGACCCGGACGGCGGCCTCCGTCGCTGGAACGCCCGCCTCGCGGACGTGACCGGCTACACCGACGACGAACTCGCTACCTGCCACGTCACCGAGTTCTTCCCGGACGGGGAGCAACAGCACATCGAGGACGCCATCGCGGACGCCCTGGAACGTGGGCGAGCAGTCGTCGAATCGAACCTCGTCACGGCGGACGGCCACCACCGTCCCTACGAATTCCGGGCCCGACGGTTCACTGACGCCGACGGTGACGTTTCCGGCATCGTAACCATCGGTCGCGAAGTCACGGAACGCAGCGCGCGCGAGCAAGCCGTCGAAGCGCTGCACGGTGCGACCCGCGACCTCATCGCCGCCAACTCCCACCAGGAAGTCGCTGACGTCCTCACGAACGCCGCCGTCGAACTCCTCGACCTCCCGCAAACCGGCGTCCACCGCTACGACGACGACGTCGACGCGCTGGTGCCGGTGAGTTGGGCCGACGCGGTCTGCGACGTCATCGGCGACCCGCCCGCGCTCGGCCGTGACAGCCTCGCCCTGCAGGTCTTCGAGGACGGCGAGACGCGCGTCTTCGAGGACCTCCAGCAGCGCAACGACATCCACAACCAGGAGACGCCGGTGCGGAGCGAACTCATCGCACCGATCGGCGAGTACGGCGTCGCCATCGTCGGCTCATTGGAGCCCAGCGGGTTCGACGACCTTGACAGACAGCTCGTCGAGTTGCTCTGCGAGAACGCCGCTGCCACCCTCGACAGAGTCCGCCGCGAGGAGTTACTCCGCGAGCGCGAACGCGAACTCACCGAGAAGAACGACCAACTCGAGGAGTTCGCCAGCGTCGTCTCCCACGACCTCCGCAACCCCCTGAACGTCGCGGCCGGCCGCATCGAACTCGCCGCCGAGGACACCGACAGCGACCACCTGGAGGCCGCTACGGCCGCCGTCGACCGCAGTCAGACGCTCGTCGAGGACCTCCTCGCGCTCGCCCGCGACGACCAGCCAGCGACCAGCGCCACCGACGTCGACCTCGCGGACCTCGCGACGACAGCCTGGGAGACCGTCGAAACCGCGGACGCCACTCTCTCGGTGGACGTCGACTGCGCGGTCCGCGCGACCGAGAGCCGCCTCAAACAGCTCTTCGAGAACCTCTACCGGAATTCCGTGGAACACGGCGGCGGGGGAGTCGCGGTCCAGGTCGGCCGCCTCGACGACGGCTTCTACGTCGCCGACGACGGCCCCGGTATCCCGGACGGCGTCCGCGACCGCGTCTTCGACCCCGGCTTCTCCACCACGCAGGACGGCACCGGGTTCGGCCTGGACATCGTCGCACAGGTCGCCGACGAGCACGACTGGACGGTCACCGCCACCACCGCCGACTCCGGCGGCGCCCGCTTCGAATTCGGGAACGTCGACGCAGTCGACGAGTGAGCGCCGGACCCGAAACCAAGTGGGACGCGGTGTTAGTCGGTGTGAGTGCACCCGTAGTTCCTGTGGCGGAGTTGAACCGAAGCAGGACGGTCGCCCCCGCGTCGCTCGGCGCTGCGACTTGCAGGGTTCAACTCCGCCGGACCCACACACCTCGCCACGACGCAGCTAGCGACACAGCCGTCGCTGACTGGCGTCGGTTCGTAGAGAAGTGGGTCGGGGCGGATTCGAACCGCCGACCTGCTCGCCGCCTCCGCTACGCTCCGGCGGCTCCGCGAAGGTGTGAAGCGCGTGGTCATACTCCGGCTGTACCACCCTCCAGCGTGTGTCGGCTTCAGAGAAACTAATGAGCCGACAAATGAAGCCTGAACGCGCCGTAGAACGGTATCTCAAAGAGCGGAAGCCCGAAGTCTCTGAGTCCACCCACTACAACCACGCCTGCACCCTAAACGCATTCTTGGAGTTCTGTGAGGAGGAAGAGTTAGACAACATCTGCGACCTTGATGGCTTCCATATCCACGACTTCAAGATATTCCGTCGCGAGGTCGGCGGCATCAACGAGGTCACGCTCTACAAGAACCTCTGCACCCTCCGGGTATTCCTGAAATGGTGTCGTTCGATGGACTTGGTCGAGTCCGGTGTGGTCGAGAATATGATTCTCCCCGAACCGGATGACGATGCACGAGACACGAAAATCGACGCAGAACGTGCCGACCAGATTCTCGACTACTTGGAGCGGTTCGAGTACGCGACCCTCCGCCACGCCCTGTTTGCTCTTCTGTGGGACACCGGCTTCCGTATCGGGACAGCACGCGCAATCGACGTGGATGACTACCATCCAGAAGGGCAGTACGTGGAGATACGCCATCGACCGGAGCAGGACACTCCCCTGAAGAATGGGAACCGCGCGGAGCGAGAGGTGAATCTCCATCCGTGGGTGTGCGAAGTCCTCGATGACTACATCCAGATTCACCGCGAGGACACGACCGACGAGTACGGACGCGAGCCGCTGTTTTCCTCATCGAGGGGGCGAACCGTTCGGTCAAACCTCCGGATGCACATCAACCGACTGACTCGCCCTTGCCACACGACCGGGGACTGCCCTCACGGACGAGAGAAATCCGAGTGTGAAGCGGCGCAACGATACGATATGGCGTCCAAGTGTCCATCATCAGTATCCCCGCATCCGATTCGACGAGGTTCGATTACCCACTGGCTCAACGAGGGACACAGCAAGGAACTCCTCGCCGACAGGATGAATGTCTCCGTGAAAACTCTGGAGAAACATTACGACGCTCGGACAGAACGCGAGAAGCGGGAACTTCGCCGCGAGGATTTCGGGATGGAGTAGCGAACACGGTTTCGACCCATCCTTGGACGCAACTCCCCGGGTTTGACCGTCCAAAACCACCTTGAATTTCTTTAATTCTCTCCGCGAGACCGCGACGCTGTCCACGAGATTTCGGCATCTTTTTGCCGCTGGCTCCCCTTTAGTTAAGTGAAGGCTTTTCGCGGGAGACTACATCGAGCAGTCACGGCTATCGCAGTCTGTTCCACGGTTCTCCGCATAGAGCGCGAGGATTGTCGTTTCGCGGAGAGTCTTCTCCATCCTTCGACCTATGAGTACAGATACATCTCCGCCGTCAACAGCGACCAGTACAGCGACAACATCCAGCAATAGTGACCTCCCGTGCGTACAGTACGGCTTTCCTGAGGGCGCGCATCGAGCGCCGAAACTCCAGACGATTTACGAGCCAATCCCCGATAACGCCGCGACCGCCAGCCCCATCTACAAAGTGCCGAGAGAACAGTTCGAGCGCCAAGCCGAGTTCGAGAGCGGCTACGAAGTGACGGGGGCGACTTCGATAGCGAAAGAGATTCAGGACGAGTGTGAGGATGATGACCGCGTCCTCTACCCCGTTCACATCGAGTCCGACGCATATCACGAGGTTGGGCCGGACACGCTTCTCTCGTGGTTCCGTGAGTTCGTAGAGGACTACCTCGAAGTCTCATTCGGCACGTGTACGTTGTACTTCTCAGGGCGGCGTTCCATCCACGTTCACGTTCCTCGGTTCGTGTCTGGTGAAGGCGACCGGGAGCGGCTGAAGGAATTGGCTGAGTCATTCTGCGAGGAGGCCGGGGCAGACCTCGACTTGGGGCTGTACTCGCGGAAACGCCTCTTTCGGCTTCCCGGCGTCGAACACGCGAAGACCGGCATCCCGAAAGTCGAAATCGAACCGACGTGGGACAGAACCCGCATCTTCCGTGAGGCGAACGGAGCGACCCCAAGCACGCCTGCAACGTACGCGGATGTGTTGTGGAGTGTGTTCGGACAGGAACGTCTGACAGTCGGGACGAGCGGCCCTGACGTGGACACCTCGCAGAGTCTGTTTCAGGTGATTGACCCTGAGAAGACGCTCTTGGAGTTCACACGCGATGAGCCGGCGAGTGAAATCGAGACTCCCCTCATCGAGCAGGTGGCGTATCCCGACGACCCCGCTGACGTTCCGGAGTGGTCGATGTACAACACGCAGGAGTTCTCCCCGTATGCTCACGCATCCGGGAATCCTCGTAGTGTCGCGGCGCTTCGCGTGAAAGGCGGGGCGTTCGCCCGGGAGGGAAAGCGTGGTGGCGCGACGATGGTGCCAGCGTACTTCTACGGTGCGGTCGGGTGTAACGGCGAGTTCACGAAGCACGACGTTCACGCGCCGCTCCAGTTGTCGAAGAAGGACTACCGGAAGTGGGACTACACACCCGGGGAGAAGGTCGTCATCATCGGCGGGAAAAGCGGGAGTTCCCGAATCCTCAGCGTCTCCTCGTGGGAAGCCACAGTGGTCGGCCACGCGCTCAGAAGCGATAAGGCCCGGCGAGATACCGCGCTCAACTACCTCTCCGAGCAGGGGTACGATGTTGGGGCGTCCGGTTCTACGGCGTCCGGCTCGAAGGAGACGACTGCATCGAGGGCGGCGACTCCCGACGATGAACCACGGACAATCTGGTCTGCCCGCAAGAATCCAAAATCGAAAGCGGAAGCACTTCAACTGAAAGCCGAACAAGATGGTATTGGTACGCTCTCACATAACGAGCGAATCCGTGTTGCGTGCCGCCATCTCAGGTACGGCTGGCAACCGACCTGGGAGTGGTTCAAGGAGCAGTACGGCTCCACGTTCAAGCCAGAGGTCACGTGGCAGTTCCTCAAGGGGATTGTCGAAGAACCCGACTTCACGAAGTACAACGACGTTGACGTACCTCCGAAACCCACGTGACCCTTCGACTCCCGTGGACAACTGCATAGATGGCGTTCCCTTTCTACGAGAAACGTGAGTACCTCTCTCCTCTATGAATGGTTCCGCCGCTTGTTCTACACTTCCCCTACACAACAACAACAACACACACTAAGTTATGTTGCGAGAACGCTGTACGGCGAAAGGGTAAACCTGAACGACGAGGAGATGACTTATAAAAGAATTACAGGCTTCCTGTAATCAACTCACCCACAGATGATGACGCAGTCCATACGCGCCAACAGCAGGCTGGTCACGCCATCCAAATATTCCGTGTGGATTCCCCCGGTGGCACGTTGTGGAATCCTCTGAGAGGAAGGTGGGGCTGTTACAAGCCTCCATACTCCCCGTTTTCCGATTCCCTTACCTCCTGAATTTCGGCGGTTTAGGCGAGTGGGATTCCCCCTCGATGTGGTGAGCAGATTCGGTCAGTACAGTAGTGCTTCGTATGGGTGTCTCCCGAAGACCTATTCCCCTCTAACACGTCGGCGGACGTATGGAAGGGCAGTTTGAATGGCTGGTTCTGATGGTTCTTAGCATCGGTCTGCTCGGGTATACACTCTACACCATCGTTAACGTAGGAACGTTTCTCGCGGATTACTTTCGGTCGTAGCGACCTATCCAGAATAGTACATTCGCGCACCTATTGACCGGCTGTTTCACCCTTTAACGACGCGGCGAAAACTCTGACTCTCAGCCAGAAATTTCGCAGACGGGGTTACTAAATACGCGCTCGCGTGCGCTTGTTGATGTTCTAACTGGTGGGGGTTACTGCATCGAGTCCGCTGTTCATTCTCCTCCGCTCGATGTGCTGGTACTCTCTGGTTCACATACCACCTCGCGGAGTTCCGCGTAGAGGTCGGGGTGGTTCTCTCGGAGTACGGCCACGTCGGTCGTGAGTTCGTCCTCAATCTTGCGTCGGACTCGGGAGATGGCTTGGTAGCGGAGGTCTTCATCGACGCTGTCTCCGCCCTCTATGAGTTCGCGTTCTCGGTCGGTGAGTAGGGCGCGACGTGCCATACGTAGTTTCACGCACGTACGTCACTTAGTGGTGTCCGTATTGGGGAACGTTCCCGTATTTGGGAAGTATTAAGTGGATGGCGGAGAGACTACTGAGTACGAAGCGTGGTGATGCCATCGCAGAATGGCCGTGTGCTGGTACACACGACCGCGCTTCGCTGGACACGAAGCGATGAAATCTAACACCACTACGGAAGAAAAGCGTACCGCTGTCGAACAGTTGAACTTCGGTGCGAAAACGGCGAAGCGTGTGGGATGGGAGTCCTACGAGTTCACGGTCGTCGGCCCCCACCAAGTCGAAGTCACGAACGCCTCGTGGGGACACGAGAAAGCCGACCACTCCTACGTCGTCGGTATCGAGGAGCGCGACGGCGTCGCTGTCCCGGCTGAATGCGGCTGTAAGGCCGACCAGTACCGCGAGGACTACGACTGCAAGCACAAGGTCGCACTCGCGTCAGTCGGCGGCCCTGTCGTTCTACAAGCCGCTGTTGAGTACGCGACCCCCACGGTGGACGCCGACGAAACCACCACGCAAACGCTGGAAGACAAACTCCGCGCTGACGGTGGGATGATTGCCGAGGAAAGACGCGAGGACGGCGCGGGCGTCATCGAAGCGAAACCTGCCGAGTGTGACTGTAACGACCTCCGCGACGACTTCCCCTGCTGGCCGTGTATGAGAACCGGACGGCGAGAACTACCCGAGTAGCGCTACGGAGTGATTTACTGCATCGAGTTCGGGTTATTCTCGGCCCGCTCGATGAACTGAGTCCCCTCCGATAGGTACAGATGAGCTACGAATCGTTTGAGGGGGGGAGGGGCGCACTCTTATACGCCCCGAGAATTTCTATCTGCATACGCTGACGTTATGACTCTCTTCGAAATCCTGGTTGGGGCCGGACTTGTTGCCGGGATGGTTGTCACCGGTCTCGTATATCTGGACTGTACGCGGCGAGGACTGTCCACATCAAGTCGCATCGTCTGGGCACTCGCCTGCGGCAGTGGGAGTGTCGCCGGGTTCCTCGTCCCGTACGCATTCCGACAGGAACTGCTATACCTGTACTACCAAGTGCTGAAACCGCGGCCAATCGTCGTTTCTCCCTACGAGTCGCTGTTGGTTAGTCTCACGACCGGACTCGTAATCGCAGTTGTCCTCGTAGTCCTGTATCTCTCTGGAGTCCGATTCCAGAATTCGAAGGCGGCATAATCCCACTGTACGCTAACTTCGCGCACCCACCTAACGGGTGTTCCATAAGCGAGGATGTGAAACGAACCTCTCCCTATTCCTATCCATCGAGTTGGGCATTACTCTCCCTTGATGACTTCTACTACAACAACACACACCAACACTAAGTTATGGTGCGAGAATCACCGTAAGGCGAGAGGTTGGGAATACCTCAGGCATTATCGGCTATAAAAAGGCTACCTCTGTCTTCACCACGTTGAGGGAAACACTCTAGGAGGTCGAGATACTACTCCAAGATGAAGCCGACCACGTCTGGTGGTTTGAGACAGCACCAACCGCTGACTTGGTGAGTTGGAAACAGGGTACAAGACCACGATACCGCCGTCTGGCGATTAACTACTCGTCACGAACGAAGTGAGCGAGTGGGTCGGGGCGGATTCGAACCGCCGACCTGCTCCGTGTGAAGGAGCCGTCATAACCGGACTAGACCACCGACCCGCGCATCACGTACTACCCGCAGGCCGCCATTAAGGCTTGCGTTTAGGAGTGCCGGTGACGCTTGTCGCCGGCTTCGCACAGCGGACAGAACCGTCCGTGGCGTGCCGGAACCAGTATATTTTTGTGTATTTAGGTAAACCTAAAACCGTGCGGCGGACGTCGCCGGCCGTCCGTCCGCGTCTGTCCCAGCAGACTGCACCGTCGGCACCCAACCCGGTCCCACACGGGGACCGAAGGCATCACCTCGTCCGCGCGCCGTCAGTACGACGGCGACTCTTCGCGGACACCCGCTCTCTCGTTCGCCAGTCGCGCGAACACGAACAGCGCGTCCGAAAGCCGATTCAGGTACGCGATTGCCGTCTCGTTGACGTGGTCCTCGTGGTCCGCGAGCGCCACGGCGCGGCGCTCCGCGCGCCGACACACCGACCGCGCGTGGTGGAGCGTCGCGCCAGCCTCGCTGCCACCGGGCAGGATGAACGACTCCAGCGGGTCCAGTTGCGCCTCGCAGGCGTCGATCCAGTCCTCGACGGCCTCGACGTGCTCCTCGGCGACCACCGGGTCGCCGTCCTCCGGTTCGGGGGTCGCGAGGTCCGCCTGTACGATGTGAAGGTGGTTCTGCGTCGACTCCAGGTAGTCGTCGAGTTCGTCGACGCCGGTCGGTCGAACCGTCCCGACGAGCGCGTTCACTTCGTCCACCGTCCCGTAGGCCTCGATGCGCGGACTCGTCTTCGACACCCGGGACATGTCCCGGAGGTCGGTCTCGCCCGCGTCGCCCCGGCGCGTGTAGATCTTCATGCTACTGTCGTCTCGACGTACGTCAGGATGTTCTGGCTTTCGGCCATCGTCACGCCGCGCTCGTCGTCCACGAGCACGGGGACGCCCCGCTGGCCGCTCACGCGCTTGACCTCGTCGCGCTGGCTGTGCAGCGCGTCCACCCACTCCGTCTCGTACTCGATGCCGCGGTCGTCGAGGGCGTCCGCGACCGTCTCGCAGTACGGACAGCCCTCCAGCTCGTAGAGCGTCAATCCCATACTTCGAGTTGGCGGCCGCCCACCAAAGTAGTTGGCCGACCCGAACGAATTTCAACGGGCGACGCGTCGATTCGCGGCATGGCAGATCGCTTCGAGACGACCTTCCAAGTGGGAGAGGTCGTCGTCGCCGAACCGTTCCCGGACGCGCGGAAACCGGAGCTCGCGAAACTCGAAATCGACCTCGGCGACGGTCGAAAATCGCACGGCGGTTCTGCGGACGACATCGTGCAGTCGGCCGCCCAGACCGGCTACAACTACGACGCCGAGGACCTGGTCGGCCGCCAGGTGCTCTGTGCGACGAACCTCGGCACCGTGAACGTCGCGGGCTACGAGTCCGAAGTCCTCACCGTCGGCGTCCCCGACGAGGACGGCAACCCCGTGTTGGTCGCGCCGGACGAGGACGTTCCGCTGGGCGGCGAACTCTACTGACCACCGGAGTCCGCTCACGTCGACCCCGGGGAACAGCGCCACCCTGGACCGAAGATGTGGGAGTCCGGGCTGCTACTGTGTGCGCTCGCGGCGGGGCCTGGACTCCGTGGACGTCTCGAGGTCCGGGTCCGGGTGCGCGTACGAGAAGCGAGGGTCGGCGGCCGTCGGGAGCGCCCCGTGGGTCACGAGGAACGCGCGGACGCCGCTGCGGCCGTCGAAGTCGCCGCGGTGCCAGAAGAACACGGCCGGAATGTGCGCGACGTCGACGCTCGCGTCGTACTCCACGGTCCCGTCGAGGTAGTCCGCAGTCACTTCCGTGAGTTCGGCGTTCACGTCCGTCGCCGTGTACGTCCCGCTCAACTGGGGTGCGTACTGGGCCGCGAGGACCGCGAAGTGGATGCGCTCGTCGAGGTCGTCCAGGGCGTGTCGCTGGCCGAACCTGCCCTGGAAGGGGTTCTGTAGGTAGCCGAACCCGTACCGCCACTTGCCGCCGCGGAGGATGCCGTGGTAGACCGTTTCCGGGTCGAGACGCATCCCGGCGACGCGACGCCCGGCGTCCGCGGCGTCGGCGGCGAGCGCTCCGTGGATGTTCAGCCAGAACGCTTTCGCCGCGCGGTCGTCGTCTCCGAGCACGGCGAGCACGGATTCGTCGAGACGCGCCAGCGACGTGAACAGGTCGTCCGTCCGGTTGCCGTGGTGGACGGCGTGCAGGAGTCGCTGCGAGGCCGCGACGAGGTCGTGTGGCGTCGTCGTGTCGGCGTTCGCGGCGAACACGCGACTCACCCCGCACCCACCAGTGACGTGGTGTGTGTTGACATACCAAACAGTTTCGTCGCGCGCTACTAACCTCTATCGGCGACCCCGACGAGAACTGGTGTCTACGGGCAGAGAAGTGGTCGATACTGGGTCAGCGCGTTCAGTAGTCGCTCGACTCGACGACCTCGTAGCCGACGTTCTGCTCGCGCAGCGGGTCGGTGTGCTCGGAGAGGCGGTCGGTCGTCGCGACCAGTAACACCGAGAGTCCCTTGCTCGCGGCCTCCGGGACGGCGGCGACGGTGCCGAAGCGGATGTCGGGGTCCGTCCCCGCATTCCGGACTGCGACCAGCGCTTCCGCGCCCGCGGCCGCGACCAGGTCGTGGTCGGCGATGCGGTCCGCGACGGCGTCCGTCGGGAGCGCGCGACTCCCGCCATCCGTGACGGGCGGCGTCGACAGCACCGTGACCTCGCCGGGTTCGTAGTCCAGCATCCCCTCGAACTCGGCCGCGCCGACGTCCTGGCCGGGTTCGGCGTCCGTGACCGCGACGGCCGTCGCGCTCCCGACGTCGCCGGGGGTCGCGTGCATCACGCCATCGCGCATCGTGAGCGAGACGCGGTCGCCCTCCTCGATTGCGGCGGTGGCGATGGCGGTGTCGACGTCCACTTCCTCGATGACGTTCTCGGAGACGTACTCCAGGAACGACCGGAGGTCGTCGGTCTGGGAGATGAGCCAGTCGACGCCCTCCTTGGTGACTTCGTAGCGGCCGCGGCCGTGCTTGCGGACGTGCCCCTCCTCGACGAGGTCGCCGAGGTAGTCGCTGACGGCCTGCGCGGTGACGCCGATGGCGTCCGCGATCTCCTGCTGGCTGACCGCCGGCTGGCGCTCGGCGATCTCGACGAGTATCTGGTACCGCGTGGCGTTGCGCTTGCTCCGGAGCACCCCCAGTTCTCCCGAGGTGGACGAGTCGGCCATTACCCACGTGTGGACGTTCCTAATTCAAGTATCTTTGTAGACAACTCGTCGTGGGTTGTGCTCAGCGCCGACTCGGCCGCCGTAACAAAACTACACTTTTCCTAATTCAATCATAATTGTTTTAGGTGCTACCGTCGTTGTGCCCAGTGATGTCTCAGACACGGCTCCCCCACGACGCCAGGGCCGGCCCGACCAAACCAGAGGTCAGGGCCGTCCTCCGGGAGAAACTCGCGCTCGGGCCCGACGACCACTTCGTCGAAGTCGGCTCCTGCACCGGCGCAGTCACTGCGGAGGCGGCCAGAGACGCTGGCCGCGTCACCGCGCTCGAACGGAAACCCGGCCGACTGGAGACGACGCGGAAGAACCTCGCCGCCAACGACCTCGGCGAGAACGTCGAGTTGCGGCACGCCGAAGCGCCGGACGGCCTCCCAGCGGACGCCGACGCGCTGTTCCTCGGCGGGAGCCGGAACTACGAGAGCGTCCTCGACCACGCCGTCGACACCGGCGTCGACCGCATCGTGATGAACGTCTCCCGCCTCGAAGTCGCGGGCGCCGCCACACGGGCGTTCCGCGACCGCGGCATCCTCGAGGCCGTCGTCCAGTTCCAGGTGAGCCGGGGCTACGAACTCGCCGGCGCGACCGCCTTCGACGCCGAGAACCCGGTCTACATGCTCGTCGGGAGCGCGAGCGGCGAGCCCACGGACGCCGCCGAGGAACCGAACGCGGCGGAGGGCGACCAGTGACCCTCTACGGCGTCGGTCTCGGCCCCGGCGAATCCGACCTCCTGACGCTCCGCGGGAAGCGGGTTCTCGAGGGCGCGGACGTCGTCTACTCGCCGGGGCGCCTCTCGCGGTCGGTCGTCACGGACCACGTCCCCGAGTCCCGGATCGGCGACCTCGACTTCCCGATGACGCGCGACCCCCAGGAGCTCCGTGATGCCTGGCGGGACGCCGCGGCGGCGGTCGCGCCCCGCGCCTGCGACGGGGACGTCGCGTTCGCGACGCTCGGCGACCCGAACGTCTACTCGACGTTCGGCCACCTTCGACGCACCCTCGACGCCTTCCACCCCGACGTCGACGTCGAAGTGGTACCGGGCGTCAGCGCGGTCACCGCGTTCACGACCGCGCTCGGCGTGGAAATCGACGCCGGCGCGGGGCTCTCGCTCCGCGAAGCCGCGCAGGGGAACTCGCCCACCGGCCCGGACCGGATGATTCTGTTCAAAGTCACGGACGCGCCCGCGACCCACGAGGGGCTCCTCGAAGCCGGCTACGACGTGACCTACGGCCGTCGCCTGTTCATGGAGCAAGGCGAGACCCTCGTCACGTCCGACCCCCAGGCCGTCGCAGAGCGCGACTACTACACGCTGGCGTACGCTGAACGCGGGGACCTCGAGAAGGACCGACCGACTGCGTTCGACGACGCGCGAACGGAGCGCGCTGAAAGCGCCGCCAGCGGTGACGGGGTGCCCGGCGATGACTGACGACGCTGCGAGCGACGCTGCAGCGACCCCTACCGACTCGCCGACCCCGCAGGACGCCATCGACGCGGCCTCGGCGGACCGCCGGACCGGCCGCGACCCCCGGGTGTACGACCACACGGCGGGCGACGTCCAGGACGGCGTCCCGTTCATCGGCGCCGGACCCGGGGACCCGGGCCTGTTGACGGTCACGGGAAAGGAACTCGTGGAGGACGCCGACCTGGTCGTGCACGCGGGGTCGCTGGTGAACAGCGAACTCCTCGAGGCGTACTGCGCGGACGCCGAGACAGTCTCCTCGGTCGGGAAGGACCTCGAAGCGCTGATTCCGCTGATGCGGGACGCCCACGAGGCGGGGCGAACCGTCGTGCGCCTCCACAGCGGCGACCCGGCAATCTACGGCGCGGCGCTCGAGCAGATGGACGCACTCGAACAGGCGGGGGTCCCGGCGTACGTCGTTCCGGGCGTGACCTCCGCGTTCGCGGCGAGCGCGACGCTCCGGACCCAGCTCACGCTCAACGGCACCGCGAACCACGTCGCGTTCACGCGCCCGCAGGGCCGCACTCTCGACCCGGAAGACGACCACATCTCGGAGTTCGTCGAAATGGGGGACGTGACGACCTGCATCTACCTCGGGACCCACGCCATCCCGGACGTGATGGACAGACTCCTCGAGGACGGCCACGACCCCGATACGCCCGTCACTGTCGTCTATCACGCGTCGTGGCCGGACGAGGACGTCATCGACGGAACGGTCGAGACCATCGGCGACCTGGTCGAAGACGCCGGCTACCGCGCCTCTGCGCTCGTCGTCATCGGCGAGGCGGGCGCCGGCGCCGGCTACGAGCGGTCGTACCTCTACGGCGACTGGGCGAACCGCAACGGCAGCGAAGGGGAGGCAGACGATTGACCATGAGCACTGACAACGATGCGAGCGAGTCGGAAGCTCACTGTACGACGCCCGACTCCGACGGCGAGGTCGCCGACGACATCGCCGTCGTCGCGTTCGAACGGAAGCTGGACACCGCCGAGGACGTCGTCGACGGCATCGGCGACCGCTACGAGTCCATCGAGATTCTCGAATACCACGGCGACGTGTTCGCCGAGCACTGGGGCGACTACGACTGCTTCGTCGGCCTGATGGCGTCGGGCATCGCGATGCGGAAGACCGCGGGTCTGCTCGACGACAAGTGGGACGACCCCGCGGTCGTCGTCGTCGACGAGGCACTCACGTGGGCGATTCCGCTCACCGGCGGCCACCACGGCGCGAACCAGGTCGCCGACGACCTCGCGTCGATGGGCGCGGTTCCCGCGATGACCACCGCCTCCGAGGCCGCGGGCAAGCAGGGCGTCGAGGAGCGCGCGAAAGCCCTCGACGCGCACGTCGTGAACGGCGACTCCACGGTCGCCACGAATCTCGCAGTCCTCGACGAAAACCTCGGGCCCGTCGCACGCCTCGATGGCCCGCGGGCGGTCCTCGTCGGGGACGACGTCACCGTCCTGCAGCGCAACAGCGAGGACGGCGTCGTCCTCGGCACGGGCAGCGTCTCCGGCGCCGACAAAGGCCAGTTCCTCGACGCCTGGGACGCCAGTCTCGACGCCACGGACTACGACCTGGACGACGTGGAGTTCGTCGCCACTGGTGCCCGCAAGGAAGGGGAGGAGGGACTGCTCGCGGCCGCCGAGGCGCTCGGCGTCGGCGTCGTCTCCTTCGAGAAGGAGACGCTCGAAGACCACGAGGGGCCGACGCCGTCGCGGTCGAAGGAACTCATCGGCTGGCCGGGCATCGCCGAGGCGTCGGCTATCGCTGGCGGCCGCGACAACGAACTGCTCGTCGAGAAAGAGCGCTACGACGAGGCCGTGACCGTAGCGGTGGGACGATGAGCAGCGACGCGAACGCCGGTAGTGACCGCGCCACGGCCACAACTGCCGACACCAGCGACCGCGGGACGCTGTACGTCGTGGGCATCGGCCCGGGCCTCCCGGGCGGGATGACACAGCGCGCGAAGGACGTCGTCCGGACGGCGGACTGCGTGGTCGCGTCGAACCTCTACCAGGAGTTCCTGCGGCGGGACGGCACGCTGCCGCCCGCCGAATCCGGGGAGCGCCCCGACCAGGAGGTCGTGCGGTCGACATGGGGCGGCAGGTCGAACTCGCGCGGGAGGCGTTCGAGCGCGTGCGGGACGGCGAGGACGTCGCGCACGTCTCCGGCGGCGACCCGAACGTCTACGGGAAGTCCGACCTCGTCTACCTGATGGCCGACGAGGACGACGCCGACGACGTCCCCATCGAAATCGTGCCCGGCGTCACGGCGGCGCTCGGCGGCGCGGCGAACCTCGGCGCGCCCCTGTCGAACGACTTCTGCACCGTCTCGCTGTCGGACAAGTGGCGGGGCTGGACGGAGATCGAGGAGAAACTCCGCGCGGCCGCAATCAGCGGGTTCGTCGTCGTCCTCTACAACTGCTGGCGGGACTACGAGCGCGCCGTCGCCGTGCTCCGCGAGGAGCGCGCCGACGACGTGCCCGTCGCAATCATCAACGACGCAGGGCGGGGCGACGCCGGCCGGAACACGGACGGCGAGACGCACACCATCACGACGCTCGGCGAGGTCGCAGACCACAGCGAGAAGGTCGGCGGCATGGGCACCTCGATTCTCGTCGGCAACCACGAGACGGAAGTATGGGAGAACGACCACCGCGAACACCTCGTCACCCCGCGCGGCGGGCGTGACGTCGAGGACTTCTGATGAGCACTGACGACACCACCACGACCGAGACAGACGAATCGACCGGCGAGTGCGGCACAGCAGCGACCACTACCGGACCGTCCAGCAGCGAATCGAAGTGCGGCGCGTCCTCGTCGTCGAGCAGCACCGACGAGACGGTCGGGTCGACCGTCGACGACTTCGACGCCGACCCCGGGACCCTGACCGCCGTGGGTCTCGGCCCCGGGCAGCCCGAGGGGATGACCGACCGCGCGAAGGCGGCGCTGTACGAGGCCGAGCACGTCGTCGGCTACACGACGTACATCGACCTGTTACCGGACGACATCACGGAGGACGCCGAGGAGATATACGACACGCCGATGTGCGGCGAGGTCTCCCGGACCGAGGAGGCGATCGACCGCGCGCTCGCCGGGAACGACGTCGCCATCGTCGGTAGCGGCGACCCGAACGTCTACGCGCTGGCGGGGCTCGCGCTCGAAATCGCCGAATCGAAGGGGGCGACTGCGTCGGCGCTCGACTTCGAGGTCGTGCCGGGCGTCCCCGCCGCGCAGTCCTGTGGGGCGCGACTCGGCGCGCCGCTCGTCAACGACTCCCTGAGCGTCTCGCTGTCGGACCACCTGACGCCGATGCCGGAGATCGAGTCCCGGTTGCACGCGGTCGCCGGCGAGGGATTCACCATCGCCATCTACAACCCGTGGAGCCGGAAGCGCCGCGAGAACTTCCAGAAGGCGTGCGAGATCCTGCTCGCGCACCGCGACGCGGACACGCCCGTCGGCATCGTTCACGGCGCCGGCCGCGAGGACGAGCAGGTCGAGATCACGACGCTGGGCGAACTGGAGTCGTACGGCGAAACCGACCTCGTGGACATGACGACGACCATCGTCGTCGGCAACGACGAGACGTACGTGTGGGACGGCCGGATGGTCACTCCGCGCGGCTACGAGACGAAGTACGACTACTGATGTACCGGGTGACTATCGACCGCGACGCCTGCGACGGCGTGTTCGCGTGCCTGACGCGCGACCCGCGGTTCGTGGAGGACAGCGACGGCATCGCCACGCTCGACCCGGATGCGGACCCCGCGCCGCCCGACGGCAGCGACGACGGGGCAATCGAGCGCACTGCAGAAACCGTGATTGGAGCGTTCGACGACGAGCGCGTCCAGGACGCCGAGGCTGCCGCGGACGCCTGTCCGTTCGACGCCATCACCGTCGAGGACGTCGAGGGGTCGCGGTGAGTTCCGAGCAGACCGCGGCCGTCGACGTGCCCGACTCACCGCTCGCGGCTCACCCCGAGACGGCGTACTTCTGGGGGCACGTCGCCGGCAGCGGCGACCTCACCGAGGCGTGTGTGACCATTGAGACGTGCGACGAGACGGCGGCCGACCGCCTCGCCGCCATCGCGGGCGGCACGCAGACCGACCACCACATCCGGGAGCGCGAGTACGCCCACGACACTTCGATTACACGCCGCGAGGACGAGTACACGGTCCAGGTGTTCGGCGACCTGGCATCCCGCGGGGCGGCCGCGTTCGGGCTCCCACTCGACGGCGACGCGGGCGGCTACAGGCTCGACGCCTTCGATGGGCACGAACGCCAGTTCCTGCGCGGCCTCGTGGAGTCGTGTGGCACCGTCTGCTTCAAGGCCGAGACCGGAACTGTCGGCCTCTCAGTCGTCCACGAGGACCGTGCGCTCCTGGCGAAATTCCAGTCGCTGCTCGACGACCTCCCGGTCGCTGCGCCCTACGGCGACGTCGCCGACGCGTCCTCCGGGTACTACGTCAGCGTGGAGGACGACGCGGTTCCGGCGCTCGGCGCGTGGCTCTACGGGGGAAGCGAGGATTCCGGGTTGTTCGCGCCGACGCGACGGCGGAAACTCGAACGGAGCCTCGACCAGGCCGACGGCGTCGACGCGACAGTGGAGGGGAGCGGACCGTGAGTCGAACCGACGACGCGGCCGACAGCCTCGACGACGAAGCGGTGCTGCTCGTCGGGCACGGGTCGCGCCGCGAGAAGTCGAACGAACAGGTGCGCACCCTCGCGGCAGACCTCGAGGGGCGACTCGGTGTGCCCGTCGACGCCGGGTTCCTGGAGCTCGCGGAGCCGTCGATTCGACGCCATCGACGCGCTCGCGCCCGCCGTCGCCACCATCTCGGTCGTCCACCTGTCGCTGTTCGCCGCCAGCCACGTCAAAAACGACGTGCCCGCGGCGCTCCAGCGCGCCCGCGGCGACCACCCCGGGCATCGAGTTCAGCAACGGCGCCCACCTCGGCGTCCACCCCGCCATCGTCGACCTGCTGGACGACCGCGCCGCCAGCGTCGAAACCGAACTCGGGGTCGACCGCGAGGCCGACGACGTGGCGGTCGTGCTGTGTGCGCGCGGGTCCAGCGACCCGGACGCCAACGCCGACGTCCACAAACTCGCCCGCTTGCTTTACGAGGGCCGCGAGTTCTCCCGCGTCGAAGCCACGTTCGTCGGCGTGACTGACCCGACGCTCGACGACACGCTCCACGACATCGCCAGACACCGGCCGGACGCCGTCGTCGTCGTTCCCTACATGCTCGGGGACGGCGTGCTCACCGACCGCATCCGCGACGGCGCCGACGGGTTCGACGCCGAGTACCCGTACGTCGACGCGGCCTGCGGCGACCCCCTCGGTACGGACCCGCGACTGCTGGACGTGCTCGCCGACCGCTGGCAGGAGGCCAGGACGGGCAGCGTCGAGATGTCGTGTGACACCTGCAAGTACAAGGTCGAACTCGACGGCTACGAGGCCGACGTGGGCGGCGCGAAGGCGATGCTGCGCGCGCTCAACCACCAGGAGGCACACGCCGACCGCGGCGACGTCGCCGACGAGCCACACGTCCACGACGCCCCCGACAAGCACGTCGCCGTCTGCACGAGCCAGACGTGCGCGGCCGACGGCGCGCCCGCCGTCCTCGAGCGCCTCCGGCAGGAAGCCCGGGACACCGACGACGGCAGCGTTCGCGTGACGCGGTTGTCGTGTCTCGGGCAGTGCGGCGACGGCCCGAACGTCGCCGTCTACCCGGAGGGCGTCTGGTATCAGGGCGTCCGACCGGAGGACGCCCAGCGCATCGTCGCCTCGCACCTCGAGCGCGACCGAATCGTCTCGGACCTCGACTCACAACTGCTATGACCTGCCACGAACTCGAAGCGCTGCGACTCGGCCTGATGAACGTTCTCGGCACCACGGACCGGAGCGCCCGCGACCACGCCGAGAAAGAACTCGACGGCCACCTGGACGGTCCAATCGAGGGGCTGGCGAACGCGGACTCGCTGTCGGACCTCCAGCGCCACCTCGACGCCGCGCTCGTCGACCTGGAAGAACAGGTCGCGGCCACCCCCGAGGACGACCCCGCGTACGACTACCGCCGCGGGCGCCTCGTCGCGGTGCGTGACGCCGAGCGGTCGCTGGCGCGCGTCGTCGACCACGGCGACTCGTTCCTCGACGACCTCGGCGAGACACACCACTCACTGCACGATGTCTTCCCAGCCGACGACTGACCGGTCGGTCGACCTCGGTGCAATCTCCCCGAACGGCTCCCGGCAGCTGGGCCGCCGGTCGAGCGTCTGTCTCACCGACGGCGGCGTCGTCGCAGGCCTCGCGGATGGCACTGTCGTCGCGTTCGACAGCGACCGCCGAGAACTGTGGCGCGACGAACACGACGACCGCGGCAGCGTCGTCGCGCTCGCACCGTTCATAGACGGCGTTCTCGCCGGCGAGCGCGGTGCGAGTGGGGAGCTCAGATTCCACGACCGGGAGACTGGCGATGTGCGCTGGCGCTACCGGACGGCCGACGATCTCGGCGCCCCCCAGAGAGGGACGCGATTCCACCTGCCGTTCGTCGCAGACTTGAAACCGAGCGGGGACCGCGAGCGCGCATTCGTCGCAGCGCGCCGGTACGAGCGCGCGGACGACGGGGCGCGGAACTTCCGGAGCGTCGTCTACGCCTTCGACCGCGAGGGGACCGTCGAGTGGCGCATCGAAACGGACGCGTCGCCCAGCAGCCTGGATGCAGACGGCGAGCGCGTCGCCGTGGCGTTCAATCGGTGTCCCGGCAGCCACGACCCGGGACTGATCGTGCTGGACGCCCAAACTGGCGACGTGCGCCGACGGTGGGACCCGCCCGGCGACGGCGAGCGGCGCGTCGGCAACGTCGCACTCGCTGCCGACGGTCTGTACGTGGCCAGTCACGCAGACTACCGCGGGTACTGTCTCGACGACGACGGCGTGCGGTGGGCCGTCGCCCTCGGACGGCCGGTCGAGCGCGGCAGTGAAACCGTCTACGCCTACCCGAACCACGTACACGCCGAAGCGAGTGGCGTCGTCTTCGTCACCGGGAACACGTACCCAGAGGACGGCCGCGAGACGGACGCGCGCCACCCGAACGAACACACTGCCGTGGGCGTGGCACCCGACGGCGAGCGCGCATTCGTCGACCGCGTCGGCGGATTCGCGCACGAGATAGCAGCCGAGGGCAGCCGGGTCGCCGTGCCGGTCGCCCAGCACTTCCGAGAGCGCGACCCGGACCGGCACGGTCTGAGAGTGTACGAGATCGCGAACGGCCGAGTCCACTCGCAGAGCACGCCTGGTGTCGCCACAGCGGCGGCAGTTCGTGCGGGCCGTCTCGCTGTCGTCGAGGAACCAGTGACGTACCACGACGGCGGCGAACAGCGCGGCGCGTACCGGCTCAGACTGACCGACTGAGGAGTTTTTTCTCCCGAACGTCCCGGAGCGCCGTCAGGCCAGCAACTGGGCGGCAAACGCCAGGACGACGACGCTCGCGCAGAGTTCGACTGCTGCGTGGGCGTGGCGGCCGCGACGTCGAGCGGCCGTGAAGACGCCGCCGAGGCCCGTACCCACGACCACCATCGTCGCGGTGAGCGAGACGGCGTAGACGCCGACGCTCGCACTCGTTGCGTGGAGGCCGGCCGTCGGGAGAATCGCGGAGACCAGCGCGAGCATGCTCACTGGCGGCGACAGCGCGAACAGCGACCCGACGACGCCCGTCCGGAGGTAGTCCGTCCGCGTCTCGTGGTCGTGGCTGTGCAGGTGAGCGTGCGCTCGCGAGAGGAGTTTTCCGACCACGTTCGACGCGTCCCCGGGTTCGGGGTGTGCCGGACGCCCCCGGAGGCGTCGTGCGCCCGTGACGGCGAGCAGAGCTGCGACAGCGACAAGGAGGCCGCCGGCGACCGTCGCACCGAACTGGTCGACGACTGACGGTATCGTGCTGGCAGCGGTCCCGAGCAGCGTGAGCAGACCGACCCACGCGACCACGACGACGACGTGTCCGACGGCGAAACTCCCGCCGACGAACGCGGCGTGCGTCCAGTTGTCGGTGTCGCTGGTGAGCGCGGAGATGCCGGCGGCGTGGTCGGGCTCCAGCGCGTGTGTCACGCCGAGCACCGCGGCCGCACCGAG
>NZ_WUUU01000014.1 GCF_009831555.1 Halobacterium bonnevillei
CGCGTCGTCGTCCGGCACCGCCGCGAGCGTCCCGCCGTCGAAGTACCGCTCGGACTTGTCCGCGACGCGCTCGACCGCGCTCGGGTCCTGGACCTTGTTGTAGAGGACGCCGGCCACCCCGGTGTCGTAGGACGCCGCGTACTCCTGGACCTTCAGCGCGTCCGAGATGGCAGGAATCGTCGGGGCCACGACGAGCACCGCGCGGTCGGCGAGCACCACCGGCAGCACGGCGCTCCTGCTCGCGAGCGTCGCCGGCGAGTCCAGCAAGAGAACGTCGGTGTCCGCGGCCAGGTCCGCCACGACGTCCCGGAGCCGCCCCGGGTCCGCCGCCCGGAAGTCGGCGAGACTCGTGCCACATGGCACCACCCGCATCCCGTAGCGCTCGTAGACCGCGTCCGACACCTCGGTACTGGTGTCGGCCAGCAAGAGGTCGTGCAGCGTCACGTCGACGTCCGCGAGCCCCGCGTGGAACAGGAGATTCGCCATCCCCGTGTCCGCGTCCACGACGGTGACGTCGTGGTCCTCGGCCAGCGCCATCCCGAGCGCGAGCGTGCTCGTCGTCTTCCCCGTGCCGCCCTTCCCGCTGGCGACGGCGAACGCCTCAACCATCGTCGCCCTCGGCGTCGTCATCGGCGTCGACCTCCGCGTCGACCTCGGCTTCATCCCGGGCGTCCGCAGCCGAGGGAGCCGCCGCACCTGCGTCGTCCACGGCCTCGTCCGCGTCGTTGCCCCGGCGATCGGCCTCCGTTCGCAGTGCAGCCGCGAACGCCTCGCGGTCGCCGGGGAGGTCAGCGAACTTCGCGTCGGCGTCGCGACGCGAGTCCCGGAGGTCAGCGTCCGGTTGCCCGAGGGCGCGGTCCCGGCAGGCCGCGTAGAGGTCGGCGACCGAGCGCCGGTAGTCCGCGACCCGGCGAGCGCGGTCGACCGCCGCGCGAATCGACGCTTCGTCCGTCGCCGCGCACGTCACGTCGGCGTCCGTTCCCGTCGTCCCGACGGCCACGACGGCGGTGTCGCGAGCATTCGAACGAACTTCCTGTACGACGCCAGCAGGGTCCGCGACCGCGCCCGCGTCCACGACGACGACGTCGGGGTCGTCCCGCGCGACCGCGTCACTGACCGCTTCGGCGTCGACGGCCACGACGTCCGACCCGAGGACGTCACGAAGCGACCGTCTGCTGTCGTCCGCGACCAGGAGTGTCACGTCTCGTGTATTCGCGCTGTCCCGGAAAATATTTTCGGAGCAGTCAATCGTAATCATCGATGGGGCAACCCGCCCGCCGGACCGACGTCGAACACTCGGCGACGCCCATCCCGCAGTCCCGAGCCAACACGAATCCGCCCCGAACCACCCGACCACAACTCCTTTCAACACGTCCGGCGACGTGCGAACGAATCAGATGCCCTCGGTCATCCGCGTCCTCCACGTCGAAGACAATCCCGACTTCGCGTCCCTCACCGCCGAGTTCCTCGAACGCGAAGCCGACCGTCTCGACGTGTCTACTGTGCACACGCCCGGCGACGCCCTCGACGCGCTCGCCGACCAGCGCGTGGACTGCGTCGTCAGCGACTACGACCTCCCCGAGATGGACGGGATCGAACTCCTCGAGACCATCCGCTCGGACCACCCGGACCTCCCGTTCGTGCTGTTCACGGGGAAGGGCAGCGAGGAAGTCGCCAGCGACGCCATCTCCGCGGGCGCGACCGACTACCTCCAGAAGGGCCGCGGCGTCGACCAGTACGCCATCCTCGCGAACCGCATCCTGAACGCGGTCGGCCAGCGGGAATCCCGGACGAGTTACCGCGAGATCTTCGAGAAAGCCGCCGACGGCATCTTCCTGCACGACCCCGAGACCGGCGGGGTCAACGACGTCAATCCGCGGGCCGCCGAGATGCTGGGCTACGACCGCGAGCAACTGCTTGAGATGGAGGTCGGCGAGTTCAGCGCGGACCGCCCGGAGTTCTCCCAGTCGGAGGCCAGGCAGCGCGTCACGGCCGCACTCGAGGACGGCCCGCTGACGTTCAAGTGGCTGTTCGAGGCCAGCGACGGCACCGAGTTCTGGGTGGAAGTCCACCTGAAGCGCGCCGTCATCAACGGCCAGGTCCAGGTCATCGCGATGACCAGGGACATCAGCGAACGCAAGCAACACGAGCGACGGCTCCGGGAGGAGCGCGACCGGCGCACGGCGCTGTTCGAGAACCGGACCGACGCCATCGCGTACATCGACTTCGAGGACGACGAGCCCGTCGTGCAAGCTGTCAACGCGTCCTTCGAGGAGACGTTCGGCCACGAGGAGGACGGCGTCGTCGGCGAGCGCATCGACGACGTGCTCGTTCCCGGCGACGCAGACGCCCCGGAAGCCGGCAACTGGGCGGCCACCGGCGACCAGCTAGACGTGGAAGTCACCCGTGAGACGACCGACGGCGAGCGCGTGTTCCGGCTGCGGACGGCGCCGATTCACCCCGGCGACACGTCCACGCATGGGTACGTCGTGTACACCGACGTCACAGACCGCAAGGAGCGCGAACGCCGCCTCCAGGACCAAAAAGAGAAGGTCGAAGCGCTCCACGACGTCACGGCGGACATCGAAGCGAGCGGGACGCCCGAGGACGTCTACGAGCACGTCCTCGACGCCGCTGAGGACATTCTCAACTACGACCGCGGCATCGTCGACGCCGTCGAGGACGGCGAACTCGTCCCGGTCGCGGTTCCGGAGGACATCCCGCAGGAGGAGTACCACGAGTCGACGCCCGTCGACGCCGACGACAGCCTCTCCGCGCGCGCCTACCGTACGGGCGAGTCCCTCGTCGTCGACGACCTCGCGGACGTCGACGTCCAGCCCGCCGAACCGACGTACCGGTCCGCAATCACCGTCCCGATCGACGGGTACGGCATGTTCCAGGCAGTCGCCGAGGACCGCGGCGCCTTCGACGAGACGGACCTCGACCTCACCGAACTCCTCGTCAAGCACGCACGCGAGACGCTGTCACGTCTCGACCGCGAGGCCGAACTCCGGGAGTACGCCGCGGAACTCGAACGCCAGAACGAGCGCCTCGACGAGTTCGCCAGCGTCGTCAGCCACGACCTCCGCGGCCCCCTGAACGTCGCCGACGGCCGCGTCGAACTCGCCCTCGAGGACTGTGACAGCCCCCACCTCGACGTCGCCGTGGACGCGCTCGACCGCATGGACCAGATTGTCGAGCAGACGCTCGCGCTCGCCCGGGAGGGGGAATCGGTCGGCGACACCGAACCGCTCTCGCTGGCGAGCATGGCCGAACAGTCCTGGCACGTCATCGAGACGACCGACGCCGAACTCCGCGTCGATGACGACACCACCGTCGAAGCCGACCCGGAACGCCTCCAACACCTTCTCGAGAACCTCTTCCGGAACGCTGTCGAACACGGTTCGACCAGCCCCCGTTCGCAAGCTTCCGAGGACGTGTCGGAGCGCGCCGGCAGCGACGTCACGGTCACGGTCGGCCCGACCGAGGACGGCTTCTACGTCGCCGACGACGGGCCCGGCATCCCGAAGAACGAACGCGAGGACGTCTTCGAACCCGGGTACACCACGGCCGGCGACGGCACCGGGTTCGGCCTCGCAATCGTAGCGGAGATCGTCGAGGCCCACCACGGCGAGATTGCAGTCACCGAGAGCGAGGACGGCGGCACGCGCTTCGAAATCTCGGGGTTCCGCGCGGCCTGACGACGCGTGGGTTTGTTGGCGTTTCGCGCGTATCGAGGTCGCGTGAGCGCGTTCCGCCAGCGGGAGCACGACCTCGCGCCGAGTACGCTGGTGTCGGGCGTACCGACGGATATCTCACAACGTGGGAATGTTACCCGTAGTTTATTTCTCTCGGACTAACATGTTTAATCGTGATGTACAACGTACTCATCCCGGTCGACAGGAACGAGACTCGCGCCTTCCACCAGGCAAGATACGTTTCACGGCTCCCGAACGCCGACGAAACCGTCGAGGCGACAGTCCTCTACGTGATGCCGCCCGACACGTTCGGCGATGCCGACGACGTGGAATTCGCGGAGGTCGAGGCGGCCGTCAAGGCGGCCGACCACCTCGAAGACGCCGGCGTCACAGTGACCCGAACCGTCGACGACGGCGGCGTCGCCGAACAGATCGCACGGACCGCGACCGAGCTGGACGCCGACGAGATCGTCGTCGGCGGACGCAAGCGCTCGGGCGTCTCGAGAGTCCTGCTCGGAAGCACCGCACAGGACGTCCTGCTCTCCGCGGACAAGCCGGTCACCATCACGGGCGAGAACGTCGTGCTCGGCGAAGGTATGCGGAAAGTCCTGGTGCCGGTCGACACGAGCGTAGAGCGGGCACGAAACCAGGCCGAATACCTGGCCAACCTCCCCGGAGCGCCCGAGTCGCTCGAAGCGACGGTCTTCTTCGTGTTCCCACACCAGGACTACAAAGGCGCGCCACCGCACGAGTTCGAGGACGTCGACGCCGCCGTCGCTGCCGCCGACTACCTGGACGACGAGGGCATCCCCGTCGAACGGGTCGCGATCGGTGGCGAGGTCGAACGGAAGATCCTCGACGCCGCGACGGAACGGGACGTCGACAGTATCGTCATGGGCGGCCGCAAGCGGTCCGGCCTCACGAGCGTGCTCCTCGGGAGCACTACGCAGGACGTCATGCTCTCCGCAGAACGTCCGGTTACGCTCACGGGGTGACCGTCCCACGGTGGCGCGGGTCCGTGCTGTCGGCCTCGTCGCTGGCCGCGCAGCGAACCCCGAGCCCGCGGTTCCCCGTCTCGAACCGCGACCAACCGGTCACCTCCTGTCGCAGCAACGGTGAAGCGAGGAGGAGGAAGAGAATCCCGGTCAGTGAACGACTTGTCTCTCCCGGGGAGCCCCTCCACAGCGAACTATTTCAGCATTCAAAGTCAAGAGAATGAATAGTATTGCGGTTGCGTCCCTGGTATTTTTCATGTGGCTGTCGGCTTTCCTCGTCGTGGTGTGACGGGGAGCCGACGTCGGTCGGTCCCGAACCGGGATAGACGGGCGCAACCCGAGTATCCATCGCGCTCCTACTTTCCGCGAGGAGTGCTTCGCCGTTCGTGGAACGGCGAAAAGAGTTACTCTGTAGTGACCCGCAACCTTTGCCCATGAACCCAGTAAAGACCGCTGTTAGAAAGATCGCCACTGCGGACGTAGTCCACCAGTACATTTCGAAAGCGTATCACGCGAAGTATCCCGGTTCTCGGCAATACTGGGAACGCCGATACGACTCGGGCGGCGACTCTGGTGCAGGCTCGTACGGAAGGTTAGCGGAGTTCAAAGCGGACGTGCTCGAAGATTTCATCGAGGAACACGACATTGAGGACGTCATCGAATTCGGCTGCGGAGACGGGGGCCAGCTCTCCGTAACTGAGTACCCCTCGTACATCGGGCTAGACGTATCTCCGACCGCGATCCAGATGTGCAAAGACGAGTTTGAGAACGATGAATCGAAGAGTTTCTTCCTCTACGACTCGAAATCGTTCGTCGACAATCACGGTCTCTTCAGCGCCGAACTGGGGATTTCTCTAGACGTCATTTACCATCTGACCGAGGACGAGATATACCAGAACTACATGGAGCATTTGTTCTCCAGCTCCGACGAATTCGTGATAATCTACGCCGCGAATACCGCGAGCGAGTGCGTCACCGTGGACCACGTCAGAAACAGAAAATTCACTGACTGGGTGGCAACTCACGCTCCCGACTGGGAACTGACAGACGTAATCGAAAACGAGTACCCATACGATCCTTCGGACCCGGAACACACCTCGTGGGCCGACTTCTACATCTTCGAAAATGCCACTGGATAGGCGCGTTCGAAGGAACCGCTGAGAGACAACTCCGCCGACCCTCTCAACAATCCCGCGGGCCGTCTCGACACCCACCTGACGGCTCACCTCACCGTCGCCCGCGAAGGGGAGCCGCCTTCTGAGGCTATGCCGGGTCGTGTGTACGAACCGGGTATGCGAATCCGCACTGACGGCGATTACGTCCACCGCGTCGAGACCATCCAGGCCGCCACTGACGCCCTCGACGAGAACTCCAAAACTGCGACCGTGCTGGCTGCCTGCGAGCACGCCCACCATGACCGCCGCGCCAAAGCCCAACCACTGGCCATCCGGATATGACCGAGGAACTCGCCGAATTCTCAGCACCTCCGCGATGCAGCTACAGTACGAGAGAACCGCCGGCGTCGACACCCGTACTCGCTCACTCCTCGATCTCCCGAAGCCGCAGCTGCACGTGCAGCACCGGCGCCGCCAGAAACCCACTGACAAGGCCGGCCAACAGCGCAATCACCCTCGAGAGAACCACCGGGAGCGCCGATAGCACTCCAAACACGACGAAAAACACCACCCACGAGCCACAAATAACGTAGAGGCGATGTTTCACTAATGAATCAAGACAATCTAGTAAAATAAAGCGGTCGTCGAGATTCAGCCGCTGCGAAAGCGACTCACGCGCCCGAAAACGACCGACTACGAGGGCATCGACGGAGCCGCCCTCGGATTCGCCACTCTCTACAAGTACGACGACGTCGAGATGGCGAAGGATCCTATCAGGTGGATGAGGCCGAGGCGATGCTCGGTGTAGACGGCGAGAAGTTGGTGGAGTACGTCTGGCGGAAGTACGGAGGTGACGTGCGGTGAGTCGATTCGAGTTCACTTCCCAGCAGGACAGCGAGGATAACACAGGTGGTGGTATTCCGAGTCGCCTGAAGAAACACGACCAGTGGCTCGTAACACAGGACAAGAAGCCAGTCGCTCCGTCCGAAGGGTGGCAGGAATCGGTAAATCGTCTCTCATTCACCGAGGTGCAGGACAAGGCCGAGCAACTTGGTGGAGAGGTAGCCTTCGTCTTCACTGAGAGTGCCCCCTTCGTCGGATTCGATCTCGACGATGTGAAGGAAGGCGCTGAGTTCACGGATGAGGCACTCGGTATCGTGGAACGGCTCGACTCCTGCACCGAGGTTTCGAGTTCGGGGACAGGCCTGCACGTCATCGCGGAAGGCGACCACTCGGACGACCACAAGCATCGAGGCGACTTATCGAAGGGAGGACATCTCGAACTGTACGACGAGAGTCGATATTTCGTCCTTACAGGAGACGTGTACGACGATTTCATATCGGTCATGAGCAGGCCCAGAGTCGTCCAAGAGGTACAGTGCGCCCATCTCCCCGAACGTCCAGACTGCTCCTTCACGAGCCAGCAAGTGCCTGTAAGCGAGCAGGAGTTCGACAGAGGGGAAACGGATGCAACACCCGAGCAGGTACGGAGAATCATCCCAGCCTGCGTCAAGCACAGTGAGAGGGACGTTGACCGAGAGGGACTCCGCCTGTGTTATCTCGTCGGTCATCAACTGGAAGTACACAGGGCGTTTACCAAATACACCATCACTCGTATAACCTTCCTACATAATCCTATGACGACCGGGCGCAGTCCATCGACGAAATAAACCCTTTGTGAACACCGCGTATCATATAAGCCAAAATGAACCATCTCTAATATGGTCGCTTCTAAGCCTGGAATCGTGTGGGTGACACTCGATAGTGTTCGGGCTGACCACACTACTATCCACGACTACGGGAGGAACACCACTCCCGAGTTGGAACGGATAGCCGACCACGGGCAGTCGTTCACTAATTGCTTCGCCCACGGGACTGGTACGGCGAGTTCGGTCGCATCCATTTTTACCGGTGTTTGGCCGTGGGAGCATCAAGTTGCAATGAACGGGTCTGTTGGAGAGATACCCGATCAATTGCGAACCGCAGCAGAAATTTTCCGTGATCAAGGATATCGGACGGCCTGTGTCACGACAAACCCGCGAATAGACCTCATCGGCGGTGATGCCGGCTTCGATGAGTACTACGATATCAGCCGTTCGACACTACTCAATCCGAAATTTCTCCCAATAACGCTCCGATTCCTCAAAAACTTCTGGTCTGAATCGGTTGGACTCACGTGGAAGGGGGTCCATCATTCGTTCAGTTACATTGTCACTGAAATTGCACGGCGATGGGTTGAGTCTGTCAATGGACCGTATTTCCTCTATGTCCACTACAACGAACCGCACCGCCCGTACTACCCCCCGCTATCGTATCGCGATCGGTACACAACTGAAGTGGATGTACCCGAAGACCGAGCACTCCACACCTCGACGGAGATTCACGAACGCTCAAGGGAGTACAATGCAGGCGAACTGGAGATGACTCGCGACGACTGGGAAGCAGTCGAGGCAATCTACGACGCCGAGATCGCCTACACCGACAGTTATGTCGGATCCCTCTTCGACTATGTCGAATCGTCGAATCCTGTGTTCGTGGTTACTGCGGATCACGGCGAACTACTTGGTGAAGGGAGTATGTTCGGCCACGGACAGGGGGTCGTTCGTGATGAGCTGTCACACGTCCCATTGGTGGTTTCCGGTGTATCTGACCTCGCCGTAGATGAAGATGAAATCGTTCAACACAATGACGTGATGCGGACACTACTATCGATGGCCGGTGCATCGGACGACCAATTCGGTGGTTTCGGCCTGCGTAACGGTCAAACACGGGGATTCGCTGTAATTCAGGAGTACCTCGAGAATTTTGCCGCGTTCGAAAAGCACACTCAAGGGTTCAATAGCGGGTCGAGAAAGTTGGGTCGAATCGACGGACTGCGCACCGACGAGTTCAAGTTGGTAGTCTCACAGGACGATGTCGTTTTGTATGAACTTCCGGATGAAGATACCGACGTATCCCCGACTCGTTCGAATGTTCGTGAACGCTTACTTGAACAACACGAAGCGTTTAACGAAGAACACGGACAGCCACTCGTTGACAGTCCGACAACGGACGACTACGACGAGCGTATGAAAAAGCGACTCAGGGATCTCGGCTACATCCAATGATGAGGCACCTGACCGTCATAACATGAACAGTTAGCTCGGGCTAAGCTTGGCTCGGTAGTCTCACCTGCTTCGACTCTACCCTCTGTGCTATTCTGCTGTCTCTTACCCTTCCATACAATCCTATGACAGTCAGACGAATTTCAAAAGGGTACTTCAGAGAGACAAGTCACACTCGTGAAGACGCTCATAGACTACCAAGCGACATATTTGATTACAGATGATAACCACATGATAGTACAGTAGTGGCTGTCCTCCATAGGGATAATCCGAGATAGCGCCCGTGATGAAATCAGTCTCACTCAGTCGTCGAACTCTCGGTCCACCAACCCATCAGCCCGTAGGTTCTCCTCTCGGTCGACCCTCACTATCTCGAACGTCTCGAACTCCTCTGCCAATTCTCGTGCGCGGTCGCGAAGTTTACGGAGGTGTTGCTCGTTCGTCTGCCAGTCACCCTTGACCTGTCCCACTACCAACTGCGAGTCATCTCTCGTTTCAACCTCGGTGCATCCCTGCTCCGAGGCGACCTCCAACCCTCGGATGAGGGCGCGGTACTCTGCCTCGTTATTCATGGCTTTGCCGAGGTGGTCACTGCCCTCATCAGACCAGTCATCGGCCTCTATCGTGTAACCGACGGCCGCAGGACGGGATTGGAAGGACGAGCGCCTCCATCGAAGTGGATGATTGCTGGTGTGGTCATTTCGACACCACCGCTGTGTTATCTCGCCTGTTGCTCGCTTGATACGTGACTCTCTACGTGTCTGATTGCATCATCAACTCTCCTCATATAATACTATGACATTCGGGCGGAATTCGAGACTCCGGAGCAGTCACGATACATCATATGCCTGATGGCATATCCCACCAATCTTCGGAGTCGGGGTGCCCACTTTTGTGACACCGCGATCAATGTGATGTATAAAACACGCCGCTTAAGACTCGAGCGTCCGACTAACAGCATTACTCGACTTCGGGCGAAAGTTTCTATTTTCCTCGATACGTTCGGCTATACGCGAACGCACGACGGCGGTCACCCGAGTCAGGTGACCTGCTCAACCCAGATACGTCGAGATGGAATCGCACAACGGCGCGACTCCTCTCGGCTCTCAATCGTTTGGTGAAAAAGTCCGCCCTCCCCGCGCTGGCGTATTTCGCTGTTCGCCGGTCGTGGTGTTGAGTGAGTCTGCTTGCATCGTTTTCAGAGTCCTTCGAGGTGTTCGCGGCGCTGTGCAGCTCGCTGGCGCTCGCTACGCCGGTCGTAGTGCTTATCCAGGATTTCCTCGCTGACGTCCATCCGGTCGCTCACGACGACTCGTGGCACCTTCTGTAGCCGGTAGCCCGTCACGCGCCCACTCCGCACGTCGTGGGGTGACCGCGCCGACGGACACTTACTCTCTCGGCCGTGCTCGGTCGCCACACAGTCGTCGGGGTCCTCACCGTGCGGGCACCGCTCGCCGCGCCAGCACGGCCGCGTGATGCGATACAAGGTGTTCCGCACCGTCGACCGCGAGATGCGGCCCTCGCGCGTCGTCACGAGCGGCTGCCGACCCTCGTCGTCGGTCACGTCCTCGCGGGGCCCATCGATGTAGTCACGGATGACGCCCGCGACGTATCCCGAAATCGCGTTCCAGCGGTCGCTCTTCTCGGCGTTCTTCAGCGGCGTTCCCTCGTCGGGCCGGTGGACGAAGTGAATCGCCGGCCCGTTCCCGTTCGGTCGCTCGCCGTCCAGATCGAGGTCTTCGAGATCGAGCGCCCGGAGCGCGCTGATTCGACAGCCCGTGTTCCAGAGCACGAGTAGCACGACGTGCGTGCGGTTGGCGTACTTGTACCGCGAGAGGTACTCGAGAATCGACTTCGCGCGGTCCGGGTCCAGCGTCGTCTCGCTCACGTCGCCGCCGTGGGACACCTGCGGCAGCGGGACCTGCGTGAACAGTTCTGTGTCGACGGCGTCGATGTCGCCGCAGAACCGGAGGAACGCCCGAATCGTCGCGAGGTCGCCGCGGAGCGTGACGTTCTCCAGTTCTTCACCCGAGTAGCCGCCCTCTCGGCGCCACACGCGGTACTGGTAGAGGTCGCGCCCGCTGAGCGAATTCAAGTTCGTGATGCTCTCTTCCTCGCACCACGCGACGAACGCGCGCAGCCGGTAGTCCTGGCCGTCCAGGGTGTCCTCGGTAAGCTCGTCGCGGCGTGCATCGAGGTACAGCCGGCGCGCCTCGTCCGGGGCGAGTGATTCGAGGTCGCGGCTCATCGTGTCCGCGGCTCCCCCGAAGGCGGTTCGGTGCTATCGTTTTGTCTCGTTTCGAGTTCCATGGGTGAATCCCGGTGATCGAGCGAATGGCACCGGATGGATAAATTAGACTCCTTCTCGCTACTAATAGGTTCCCTACAACAAATATCGAACTCTGTTATAGTGCCTGAAGTAACCAAATCGTGACTTAATTGACTCTAAGAGTGTGATTTGGGCTATGGCGATTCGCCGCCCAGCAGAGTGGATGCAGGCAAGTGACGACCGGATACTGGAGTATCTGGACACAGAAGGCGGCGGAGGCCCAAGTTCGATAATTGACGATGGCGATTTCGACTTTCATCGAAAAACTGTCGGAAAGCGACTTCGTCTATTGTCGAAAGCTGGCCTCGTGGAAAAGGTAGGTCACGGCGTCTACAGAATCAGCAACAGAGGGCGGCGATATCTCGCAGGCAAAGAAGACCTACGAGACGAGCCGAAGCCGGAGTAAGTAACTTCTCGCCATCTGGTGCTCCTCTCTGGAGCGGTCTCATTTATCAATCCGGACTCTAACTATCCCCATATGGAACGTCGGGACGTATTGATGGGGAGTGGGGCACTAATATCGCTCTTAGCAGGGTGTACTGGAGGAGATGGGTCTGCAAACGAAACAACGACTTCCCAGCCCATTGATTCGGGAGTCGTCTTTGACGCTACGCTGAGCGCCATGCGGGAGGAGCAGGTCACACTCTCCACCTCTCAGAAAATCACCGTCGAAACGTCCGAGATTGAGGAGGGTGAAGAACTGACTTTCATACTCGGTGACGGCTCGAAGTTCGTTCACAAGGAAGCAATTCGAGAGAACAAGGTGGCGGAATTCCCGGTGAAGTCGGACGGTTGGCACAACATCAAACTCTCCCCGGACCGGTACGAGGCACCGGTGGACAAAGACGTACAGATTCACGCCAAGGTAACGTTGAGCGAGCCTTGACGCTCTGATTCGTGGCTACTCGTAGGGAATCCAGAGCAGTCCGTACGCGCCCTTCGAGTCGAATTCTACAATCTGCTCACCGCCCCTGTACAACGCGACGTGCTCGCTGCCGTCCGCGCCGACGTGGGCCGCGTCGCCGATGATCTGCATGTCCTCGATCACCGGCTCGGAATCGAACCCGAGCACCTCGTCGCTTGGTTCATTGTCGCCGCCCACGAGTTCGTCCACCGGCACGACCGCGTACCGACCAGTTACGTCGCCCTGGTAGAGTACTCGGTTGTTCATTTCGCTGACGCCCGCGCGAACCAGCAACTGCTCCTCTTCGCTGGTTTCGAACGTCATGAGCCGACTCAATCCTTCTGCACTACTACTGGTGTTTGCTGACACCATGCGCTCTACCGGTGAATCGACAGGTCGGGTAAAGGCTCGGTAGTAGGACAGTGAAAGTGAAAGTGGGTGAGGAGAGGATCAATGGAATATTCAGAACCCAGTCCACCCCGCTTAGGATTGCTGAATGAGTCCTATTCAGGCGGTATTTCGTCTTTCCGGGAGTCTATAAATATTATTGAATCCATGACGAGATCGCCCCAGACGATCAATATACTCAATATAAACATAGCGGCGAGAGTTATTGCAGTAGGGTTAAAGTTCGAAAACATAGGGTAAATAACCCAGAAACCAAGGAATGCCAGCGCTTTTAGACCCCATAATCCTTTTGTTTCGGAAATTAATTCGCGGAGTTGGCGAAAGAGTTCACTTTTCTCCGACATCTTACTCCGACCAACTCCAGACGAAGAGCTTGTACATAACCAACGCGATCATAAACACCGATAGACCAATAACAGGTACTGCACCGGTGCTGACTCCGTACCAAGCCCCAGCAATCCCACACAGGGTGAGAACGAAGCTCGCAGCAATCAAGACCCCCGCCTCTCGAATCGCGGGATCACGAGCCGGAGCTTGAGACGAGGGGGAATTCGATTCCATTTCAGCCTCCAGATTGGCCACTACGTTGTCCTGAGGCATAGTCTCTGCGAGAGTCCTCATTTGTTCTTCAGATAGTGCCTCCCCAAATTCGATATGCTGTGCCAAAACTCTTAGCTGGTCAGGCCCGAGGGCTTCTGAGAGATCTTGCGGCGTGAAGGGTGAATAGCCGTCCTGTGCCAGTAACTTGATTGCTCTCGCAAGGGCCTGAGCCTGAACACTTTCATCCAGGTCATCAAGGCTGTCAATTTCCCTATATGTTTCTGGCTCCGGGCCAGTGTCTGGTCCAGATACAGTCATTGTTCTAGCGCTTCAATTATTGTATCAAGTTTTTCCATGAGCAGTAAATCTTCTCTCGGAACGCTCCTTGCCAAAAAGAAGAAATCATTATCTTCACCATTTACAGATACCTGTTCACCATCAGTAGGATTCACAGACACATTAAATGTAACAATACCCTCGCCAACTATGTAGATATTTTTGTATGTTGTTTCAGATTCCCCTGGTTGAAGCTCTGGAATGTCCCAGGTCCCGCTATTCGAAAGCGTATGGTTTTCATAACTAACCTTATCAATAACTATTTCCCCACCAGGGAAGACAGACTCACCTGTATTTTGAATCTGCATTCCCAATGAGTTTTCATCACCTGCAACAAGTTCAAGAGGACTTTTTAATCCATCATAGTCCGGCTCGCTATCTCCTAGTTCTCCCTCCGAGTGTGAATACGTACGTTCTATCGATAGTTCATAACGGCGTTCATCACTCTCTTCGCCCCCATCTTCATCATCCATAATCTCCTCTAATATTTCGTCTGTATCAAGTTCTTCACCGGAAGGAAGAGAGTCGCTACCACCGTTCGAATCGTTTTGATCATCATCACCTATCGGCATCAACGACACCTGTTACCTGCTGTACTATATTGAATCAACTTACAACTGCCGGCCTCAAAATAACCAGTTCAGTAGCCCATACTGTTCATATCCTGGGGCAAACACGCGACGAGAATCGATTTCCCAGATATGCACACGAATCCGCGACCGCCGTGTGCATATCTCGACATCCATCGTCCGTCTGAGTCGGTCGCTGGGTGGGGTCGGCGGGGAGATCGAGGCGAAACCCCCGCGATTCACCCCCTCCAGTTACTCGAGTTCAATGGGCTATGGGGGTTCGTGTGTACGAACCGAGTATGCGAATTCGGACTGACGGCGACTACGGCCACCGCATCGACACCATCCAGGCCGCCATGACCGCCCTCGACGAGAACACCAAAACTGCGGCCGTACTGGCTGCCTGCGAGCACGCCCGCCAAGACCGCCGCGCCAAAGAACAAGCACTGGCCCATCCCGACATGACCCCCGAACTCGCCGAAATACTGAGCACCTCCGCGATCCAGCTGCACTACGAGATAACCGCCACCGTCGACACCGCATAAACGACCGACCTACTCCCCGAGCCCGTGCGCGTCCTCGAAGTGGTCGACCATCGCCGCCGCCTGTTCCTTGCCCGTCGCCTCAACCTCGTCGCCGCAAACGTGACACTGCATATGCTCCCAGACACCACTCAATCTCGAAAAATCAACCGAAAACTATCACCCATCGGAGGAAGCCATATAACGCTCCTCACACTCGCTTTTCGCTCAACAAGGCGAAAATTTACTACAGTATCCCAGGAAGGTTATCATATGAAGAGCCAAGCCTCCAAGTTGGCTGAGTACTGCGAACGCCGATTGGGTGATTCGTTGCGTGTCGTGGGATTCTACTCGGACAACGACCTCGAAATGACGTATATCCGTGATGACCTGGTCGACAAATATTCCAACGACATGGTCGAGACCTTCATCGACAACTCACAGAAAATCCAGAAAGACCTCCAACTATTAGATTCGGGGATGGGCGAACCTGAAGCCAGTCTCCACGCGATGGAGGACGGCCTCATCATCCAGTTCCATATCTCCATAGAGGACGTGATCTTCTTCTCCATGGAACGGGAGGTCGGCCGCAACTTCACCCAATTCATAGACGAATGCCGAAAACAGATGTCCTAAGCTCCCGATTGGTCGATATAGATAGTCCCGATATTACTTGATGAGGTACTCACGTGCCCTTGATCGGTGCTTTTCCGCCGCTGCATCCGGATATTCAATCCCTGTCTTTTTCTGACACTCTTTGATGTACTCGTCAAATATAATAAACAGTAGTCTTGGGAGTCTATCCTCATTCCACCACTTTATCTCGCCATCTGCTTCGTGAACTGATTTATCCGCAATTATTCCAAATGGAGCTGCATTTGACTCCTTGTGATGTGCAAGGGTCATCGGTTCTCCAAGAAGAATAGACGAGGCGTATTGATAATTCACAAGTGCGGATTGTTTAATGTCTTCTGGATGATATAAGTGGCCGTAGGCAATCGCAGCTCGCGGAATGGCTAGACGAAGAATGTCCCACCGTTCACGATCGAAGTTACTGGTCAAAATTTCAGCATGGTCTGAAAACACATCTGAGAGGAATTCAACCAATGGTCGATAACTATCTGAAACGACATAGAGACCATCATTCATAGGGTAAAGACGAAATTGATCATAGCTCTCTTGCTGAGCAACGATTAAATGAAGTTTGCAGATATTCGTTGCGGCATACTCGAAGGAATACTCCATGAGGCTTGTTGTACCCATCAAGTCAATCCAGGCGACGTACTGGAGTTTCGATTCGGGAAGGTGGTCTGGATGGAAATACGGGTCAGGCAGAAATTTGGAGTTGTGGTCTCTTGGCACACCCATATAAGCCAAATCGTATAAATAGGGCTTAGTTTTTGTCCTGTCTTGATGAATTTATGATAGTTCCGCGGAGTTGTGCTAAAATCCCGTCTCATTGACCGATAAAAATTCAATAATTGATTTTCATCTTAGTGTATTTGTTTTGCCTGCGGTACTTCACAAATGAGTACGCAGTCCTGCTTACCTGGCAGTTCACCCTAAGGAGAGTGCAATAAACAGTCAAAAGACCTCAAAGACACCTGCGACCATCGATCTACAATATGTCCGAGAGAGCGATTTTCGCCTGCTGCGTTCCCCGATGTTCACCGCCGCCGTGCCACCGCACCGTCGGTAGTCGAGCCGCCCGCCGTCGGTCGTGGGCCAGCACCTCGATGCCCCGCCCCCGAATTCGGTACGCCGCGAACACGTAGACGCCACCCTCGGCCTGCAGCTGCTCGTGGTACTCCCGATAAATCTTGAACGTCCCTGGCTGGCCGTCCGCGTGCTCGTGCATCGCCGCCTTGATCTCCACCGGCGTCCCGTCCGGCGCGTCGGCATCCTTCCAGGAGGCCCTCGCCAGCGAGAGGTCGTAGTGGTCGGCCATCTTGTACTCGACCGCCGTCCCGTATTTGTTGGCCTTTTTCGACGGCACGCTACGCGCCTCCCACGCACGACGCGCGCTGTATATATCTACCTGCGGCGCCGCCGACCGCGCGCGGCCCATCGAGGCGAGCACCCGCAGGGTGCTCGTCGCCGCCGCGATGGGCCAACTGTAAACGGGGGCCGTTGCACTTGACACCTTGACACCGACGCGCCGTCACGCGATTGCGGCCTGCACGTCCGAAACCCATTCGCGCTTCTCACCTCCGTTCTGGTACTCCTCCCACCAGTTCCGCACCGTCTGATGGCTGTACGGCACGTTCTCGGCGATTGCACGCGGCGATTTGCCCGCCTCCATCCCCTGCGCAATCGTCCACATCGAGACGCGCTTGATGTCGTCCTCGGCGACCGCCGGCTCGTCGCCCTCGCTGCTCGTCTCCCGCCACGACCAACCGCTGGCCTCCTTGTCGTTATACCGCCAATCCGTCGGCGGAATCCCATCAATCTCCGTCTGCACGTCTCGAATCTGACCGCTCGTAATCCGGTCCGCGACGACCGCCCGCTTCTGGCTGACTTTCTTGACGATGACACCGACGCGCCACAACATCGGATGGATGCTGCTCTCGTCGTGCGCAATCACGATGAGCGCGCCGCCGTACTTCCGGACCTTGAACACCAACGGCCCCATCAACTTCCGGGTGAGCTGGCCGTCCTTCCCAGACCCACTGGCCTTCGAAGATAGTTCATCGAGGATTGCGAGCTTCGGCGTCTGGTCGTGTTCCAGCGGATTCCCGTCCTGCTGCAGCCACTCCTTGAGCGCCGGAAACGACGGCAGAAACCCGTCGCGCTCGCGCCCGCGCTCGTCCGTCCACGAAGCTTTCTCTCGCAGACTCCGAATGTTCGTTCCGACGAGCGCGGCCGGGTTCTTGTGCATGAATCGCTGGCCGAGCAACGACGCGAAATTGCTCTTCCCCGCGCCCATCTCGCCGATAACGACGACGACCGGCGCCGGCCCATCAATCAGCTCGTCGATGTCCTGGATCGCCTTCAGCCCGGACACGTCCGCCTGTTGACCGACGTCGCCCGTCTGGTACTTCAGCGTCGCCGTACTCCCGTCGTACAGCCCGCGGCGCCCCTCGTCGGTCGCCTCCATCCGGCGAATGCGCTCGACCGCCTCCAGATCGCGCGCCTGCCCCGGCAGCTGCTCGGCGCCCGCACACTCGGCCACCGGGTCGTACTCGGCTTCCACCACCGAGAGAAACCGAGACAGTTCCGGGTCGCTGGTCACGCCCGCGTGGCTGAACGCATCCGGGTCGCGGTGGCCCTGGCGCTCGACGTGCTCGCGGTACTGCGCGGCCGTGTACAGGTCCTGCTCGTCGGTGCCGTCCTCACCCATCGGTCTGCCCTCCGTCAGCAGCAGCCGGCCCATGCCCATCGCTGGCCGTGGCGTTCGCACTCGGGTTGTGCGTTTCACCCGCCGGGAGGCCAGCGGGGAGGTGGTCGGGGAGATCGTCGGGCTGGATGTCCGCGAGGTCGTCGTCAGTCAGCGATTCGGCACGCTCCCGGAAGTCGCCAGTTACCTCCTGGACCGCGTCTTTGTCCAGGCGTTCGCCCTTCTCGCGCGCCTCCACGACGCGATTGATGAGGCGAGTCTGGAGGTCCGCCGCGAGTTCACTGATCGACTCCGAGAGATACGCCAGCGACAGATGCGAATCCACGAGGTCGTCGTACATCCGTTCCATGTGCGCCTGCGAGGTGAGCAGCTTCGTGTCCTCTAACTCCGAGAGGTAAACGCCGGAAACCCGCAAACTGCCATCCTCACCGTACTCGGGCACCCACTCGAATTCGCGAACGGCCACCGCGTCGCCGTCGTTGACACGATACGGCGCCGGGCCGTCGACGCGCTTCGCACTCCAGAGGTCCGGCGGCACGAAGTACGTGCGTACCTCGTCTTCTACGGCGTTGACGTGGTGGACTTCAACGTAGTTGCGAATCCGCAGCCACGAAACGAATCGCAGGCCGGCGATGAACATGGGTGGCCCGAGCACGAGCCAGCCAACCAGTACGTTCGTCAGCCAGGATGGGACACCCGGCACCTCGGGATTGAACCACCACAGGACGACGCCAGCGGCGACCAGTACGCCCGCAACGAGTAACTGTGCCTCCGCGACGACGTACGTCACTCTATCGCGCCACCCGCCGAACGTCGCAGACAGGTCGCTCATGCTGCGGCCTCCACGGGCTCGCCGCCCTCCTTGTAGAGTTTCCAGAGTGCGGCGCCGACGAACGACAGAATCACGATGGCGGCACCCCCGAACCAGCCGACAGTCCCCGAGGAGCCACGGAACGGAGACAGGGACGGCGAGCGCACGATTTCAGCGTATAGGACTTGGTCGGTGGAGATGGAGACGCCGACATACCCACGGTCAGTCTCGGTCACGGCGAACTCGGCGGCCGTGCGGCCGTCGACGGTGATCGTCCGCCGGTTCACTTCCCCGCCTTCGAGGAAGCCGCCGGCGTCCGACAGCGTCACCCGCCGCGAGGCCGCCGACTCAAATACCAGCGTTACCGTGCCGCTGTCGGGGTCATACGACGACGACACCAGCGAAATAGTACTATCAATCTGTTTGCCGACCGGCTCGGTGGTCGTCTGGTTTTCGTGGGCGGACTGTGCGACACTAACTCCGAGATCGGGCGCCGTGGGCTGTGGGCCGGCGGCCGCAGCCGGGGCGGCCACGCCAGCAACCACGACCAGCGCCGCGACTACCGACAGTGCAAGTTGTCTCATAAATTAGGAGGTGAGTGGGGTGGTTAGGTGCGGCCGAGCAGGACGAGCGCGGCGCCGGCTGCGACGACCAGGCCGGGCACCGCGACATCGGCGCTCAGTCCAAGCCCGTCGAAGAACCCGCCGCCGCTGGCGGCTGCTTCTTCGCGCTCCTGGACCGACTCCCGAATGTCCAGCAGCTGCTGCAACTGCTCTTCGGTGAGGGACACGTCCGCGGTCTGGGTGTTGTAGCTCTCCGTGGTCGTGGAGTCCGTCGATTCGCCCGTTTTCACGTTCGTCATCGACGTAATTTTGAAATCCGACCCAATCGCCCGGAGACCGCCGTTCGTCGCCATGTACACGATCTCGTCCGTCTTCGACACGTTGTACAGGTGGCCGGTCACGAGGTCGCCGCCGGTCGCCGCCGGCTCCCAGTCCGTGTACAGTTGGCCGTACAGCGTCTCGTTCTCGCTCGGCACTTCGACGGTGAATGAGGTGTTCATCTCGGTTTTGACGCCCATCAGCGCCAGGTCAGCACCAGCGTACGCGTAGTGGCCGGTCGAGTTGTAGTCACTCGCGAACTCCTTGGCGAGCGTCACCGGATCGGGTACGTCCGTGATGTTGACGTTCCCCGCTTCCCAGGAGTCGTAGGTCTGATTCGACCACGCCTCGATGTTCGTCGACATCTGACCCTCCTGCGTGTCCAACTCGTTTACGAGGTCGTGGAAGCGGTTGTAATCGTCCTGGGTTCCACTCCCCAGGACCGGCACCGCGGACTGATTGTACGCCGACTTCAGTTTGATACCGTCGAAGTACAGATTCGACGCATCAGCCGACGACAACTGATTCGAGAGGTCACTCAGCGCAACAACATGGCCGCCGTCGTTGCCGTCAAACTGGTTGTAGACGCCGACGTACGAGACGTTCGTGCCGTTCGACAACGTGTAGTTGAACGACACGAAATCGGATTCGGCAATCGAGTCGTCTACCCGCATGTCCTGGTACGCCGCTCCGAGGTCACTGTGTGCCTCGTGGACGCCAGCGAGATACTGCAGTTCTTTCGTCGTCGCGTTGAACTGCCGGACGACGTTGGTCTCGGTCACCGAGTAGTACGTCGTGACGTTCTCGGACGCCCACTGTCGCGCAACCGCTTTGCTCTTGTTCGCACCCAGCGCGTCCATGAACGAGGCTTTCCCCTGCGTCCACGCCATCGTCTGCGCACCATCCAACACCGTGTTGTTCAGGATCGTCGTCGACTGATCGGCTTGTCCGGCGACCAGTTGACTCTGAGCGTGGACCTCCTGATACGTCTCGTTCGCATCCACCGCGACCGTCGAGTCTCCATCAGCACCCGAATGGTACTCGTCCAGCACGTAGCCAGCGGCGAGCAGACCGCCCGTCAGGACCACGCCAGCCGTAAACCCAAGCGCATCAACCGACCCGATCGGTGACGACGACTCAACAGCAGACTCAGCACCAGGACCCAGCAAGCCACCACCTGCCAGCGCCGTCACCAACCCGACCGCCATCAACACGACGCCGACACCGCGAAGGCTCGGACCGCGACTCATACTCCCCCCGCGCCGGCGAGCGCGCCGGCGACCGCGGCCGAAGCGCCCATCGCCCATACGGCGGCGTCTCGCTTGTTGAGTTCGTTCATTCCTGAGTACCTCAGTACCACGCAGTCACCGTGTAGGCGGCCGACAGGCCGAGGAACGCGACCGTACCGATGGCCTGACTCCCCAACACCAGGTCCTGGATGGCCGGAATGAACGCCATCCCGAACAACACGATTACGCCAGCGGCGACCGCGATGCTCTCGATCTCGTCGAGGTCGTCCCAGCCGTCACCCGCGCGGTTCGTCGTCCAGCTCGCCGCCAGCGCGACGAGCGCGATGACGAACGCGATGCTCACGCTCATCCCACTCCCCGACAGCAACGTCTCGGAGAGCGAGAAACCGAACATCGAGAACGTCCCGATCCCCGTCAGAACGACGGCCGCGAGACTGAACGCCGGTGCCACGATCAGGTCCTGCAAGTCGAAGCCCCCCTTCGTGTGGAGACTAAACAGGTCGGAGTTTGAAGTTGCCATACAGCGCGTGTACGGACCGACTCCGGGCCTTTAACCAATTGAAGATGCACGCCGAAATTGGTCGCCCGGCGCCGGCCTGCGGGCGCCCCCAGGGGCCGCGCGGAGGGCAGGGTAAGTATAAGATTCGCGCTCGCTGTCGCTCGCGCGAAAAATACGGGGGCTACGCCCCCTACCGCACCGCGACCGCAACGCAGCGGCAGCTGAAGAGGCGAGCACACGCCGGCAGCGGCGGAGAAGGGGGCGGTGGTGGTGGTGAGATAGTTCCATGCGAGAACCCTGTAATTCAGCGCGCTTGGGACAGCGTTACAGCACCCGAGACACCCGGATTATTTCCTCGGTTGCGCACCCCAGCTTAGAATACACCTTACAACCATACGCAAACTTATCATTCTGGTTGAAAAGAAGAGTGTTGCCACTATCCGCCAAACGACCCCGACGCCCGCGCGGTGTTAGTCCGGTGGTCGCTCGTCGGGTTCTTCGTCGATCCGTTCGCGCCACTCCGCCCACGTTGCTTCGAGGTCGTCCGCGTGCTCCGCGTCGGCCATCCAGTCGTCGTCAGTCAGGAACGCCGGCGCGTTCTTGATGTCCAAGAGCCGGCCGTCGCAGTTCTCCCGCACCTCGTGCTCTTCCTCGATCTCCACCGTCTCGTCTCCAGGCGGCGCGGCGCCGTCACCGTGGGCCGCGCCGAGGTTCACCTTCTCCGCGGGCACTTCGACGGTCTCGGTCACGAGTTTGTCGCGTTCCAGTGTACACGCCACCGAATCGTAGGCGAGACCGAGCGTGTTCACACTCACCGAGCGTACCCAAGCGTCGGCCTCACGTTCGATGTGTGGCTCCGGCACGAAGTTGTGTACTTCGCCCCAGTAGCCGTACTGGTTGCTGCCGTCTCGGACGCCAGTGTGAGAGAGGCAGTAGGTGACGACGCGAGCCAGGTCAAACTCGTTGTATATCGAGACGTTCGAATCGTCACCTTTGGTGATACGCTCGATGAGCCAGCCGGTTGCATCCTCGACGGCACGAGTGACGTGACCGCCGTCGACGTTCTTCGAGAGCGCGACGACGTGGAAGTGCGGCGAATAGGACAGCTCCTCTCGTGTCTCGGTCCAATCCTGTGAATCGCCGTCCGGTAGCAGGTGTTTCCAGAAACCGCGGTCGTCGCCGTCCTCGCCGCGCCACGGGTGATAGAACCACGCGCCTGTGTCCACGCCCAGCTCTCCCAGCACCTCCTTGACGAGTTCGAGAGTGCGCTTCAGTGGGTCGTCGGAGTCTACCGCGAACCCGTCCGGCGGTGACAACACGAGGTGGTGGAACTTCCAGCCGTTCCACCCCGGCCGCTTCGACTCCTTAGCACGCCGCAAGGCGTCCAATTTTGAGACGACCGCCTTCGCGCGGCGGCGGTCGGCGCCCTTCCAGCATCGCGGGCATTCCCAGGAGTAGCACGTACTGCCGACGTGGGAGACGTGGCCGCAGTCCGCACAGAACCGCGGCACGTCGTCGCCACACTCCGGGTCGCGCGTCCCGTGACCGGGAATGGGCAACGCCGGGAGCGTGTCAGTAAAACGGTCGCCGTCGCCGTTTGTCTGCTCGAACACGTCGATTGCGTTCGAGGGGTTGGCCTGTCGGCTGCCGTCGTCGCTACCGTAGGCGATGCCCGACTTCTCAGTGCGAAACGGCGCGCGACGTGAGTCGCCTGCGCTCATCACCACACCCTCCACTCAGCAGGAGCGGTGTCGACGATGAACGTCACCAGGACCCCCACGAGTACCAGCACCAAGCTGGTGAGACCGGGGTTCAGGTAGACTCGCGTCAGCGCGTACAACGCGGCCCACAACTGCATCCAGTAGCCACGGCGAAGCACCGGATGCGGTCCGGTCATAGCTCCACCTTCTCCGGGAGGCGACCGCTGCAAACGTCGCAGTCCGGGGAGTCCTCATAGAGCCGCCGGTACGCGCTCGCGCGCCGAGTCTCGTAGGCGTCGGCGTCGAAGGCGTCGCCCGCGAACCGGACGCTACGAGCGTGCTCGTGGCACGCCTCACAGACGAACAGCGGCGTCTCTTGGTCGTACCAGATGATGGCTTTCGCCACCCGCACGCCGCCGCTCGCGGCTTCCTCACAGCCAGCGTAGTAGTCGCCGACCGCGGTCATTTCTCAACCCCCCAATCGCCGATTCGACCCTGCGAGGTGCCGGCCGCCTGTGGCTCACTCTGACAGCCAGCATGTGCGAGGTCGCCGGACGACAACACCGCAGCGTCGTGGTCGTCTCGAATCTCGCCGCCGCAGAGCACGCACTTCACGAACTCGGTGGCAGTCATCCCTCCACCTCCGTGGGGTCGAAGAGATTGCTCCATGCCAGCTGACGGTAGCCCTCTTCCGCGCGGTCACCAGTGACCGACGTCCACCCGTCAGGGAGCACCCCGTCGATGATTGTCGCTGGCACGACGAGCATCGCCAGGACGTGCTCGGTGCGGGGCTGGTAAACCGCGAACAGGTAGAACGCACTTTCGCGGACTAACCGCTCGTGCTGGCGTTTCCGGAAGAAATACCGCCCGCGGTCGCCGGAGTTGAGACGGCGCTGGGCGGCCTTGATTTCGACCGGCGTCCCGCGTTCGAGCACGACGACGCCCACAAACGGCAGCCGCTCGCTCGGTTCGAGCAGCCCATCAACGCGCGCGTCGTGCCACTCCGCAGTCGCGTCGCCGACGTACTGCAGCGCCGGCACCCTCTGAATGACTTCGGCCTCGATGGCCTCCCCGGCTTCCTTCGGCGTCCGTGCGCGACTCATGGGCACCACCCCGCGCTCCGGACGGCGCGCCGAATTCGGTCTTTTGCCGTGGGCGCGTAAATCGCGGTTCGAATCTTGCCGTCCCGGACAGGGAACACGCACCGAGAACAGGGGTCGTAGCGGGCGCGCTCGCCTCGAAGCCATCCGCGCCCGGGGATTTCGTAGCCCTGGCTCCACGCGGTTTCGACGGTGAGCGACGGGTCCTCCGTCCGCTTGATGAACTGCGTGCGAGCGTGTTCCGAGACATCCGGCACGTCGACGACGGACTCACTCACGGCGACCACCCGCGGCCGGACTGTCCGCGACCCTGACCGTCTCGCCGAGCGGCTGCAGACCGAAGTCCTCGGGGTCGTGGCTGGCGATGTGGTTGTGCCGGAACTCGTCGCGGTCGAAGTCGTACCCACACGCAGGACAGGTTTCGAGGTGGATGCGGCGCTGACTCCGCTGGTAAGTGACGACGCGAAGGCTCACGCACACCACCTCCGACTTTCGACTACGCGATTCGCCAGACGGCGCGACCCCCCGGCTCGGGACGAGTTCAGCTCAGATTTCAGCGCCGATTTTGGAAAAGAGGAATCGGCGACAAGAGAGCCTGAAACCCGATGTATACGGGGCTCTGGTGAATGCTCGGAATCGACGGAAATCGAGATCCGCCCTCCCCGATTTGAACGGGGGGCAAGCCGATCTACAGTCGGCTGCTCTACCAGTCTGAGCTAAGGGCGGACGCAATTGTTCGTACGCCGTGGTTTGGATTTAAGGGTTGCCATTCGGGCCAGGTGACGGACGTCAGACGAGGGGCGTGGCTTGATAACCCTGCATGCCCTTTAGGAACCTGAACCGGTATGTCGAAGATCACCTTCCGCGCGGACGACGACCTCGTTGCGGCCGTCGACGACCTCGAGGCGTCGAAGAGCGAAGTGATGCGCGACGCGCTGCGCGCGTACCTCCACGAGGAGGGCAAAGTCGACGCGGTTGCGTCATCCATCAACGAGACTGTCACGCAACGCGTGGACGACCTCGTCGAGCGCCAGCTGGGCGGTCAGCAGGCGTCCGACGGCGACGTAAACGTCCGCATCACGCTGGAGGCAGGAGAGGGAGTCCGTGCGGCCGCCGGACAGCCGGAACGCGAGCGCAGACCCGCCGAGGAAGGTGGCCATCAGAGCCCAGATGGACGTGATGGCGCTAGCCAGGGAGCCGAGCGGAATCCTCCCCAGGACCCAGTCCGGGAAGCTGTACACGGCGCCGGTCGCGGATACGGACGCGACGCCCGGAACGGACGTAAACGCCACGGAGAGCAGTCAGGAGCGTCGTGTACGAAGTGCGGGGAGACGGTGGCTCCCGACCACGTGTACTGCCCGAACTGCGGCGAGAAGGCGACGCGGCGGCTCTTCTGCGAGTGCGGCGACGAGGTTCGCTCGGACTGGGCGTTCTGCCCGCACTGCGGCCGGCGGACCGCATCGGCGGACGCGCTCGACAGGTAAGACAGTCGTTTACATGGCCGTTAATTATATACGGTGTCACGCTGTGGGTAGTTGTACGTAAGACGGTTGTCTTACACAAAATCGCAAGACTGCGGCGGTACGCCGCCGTTCGAGCGAGTGTGTAAGACAGGACCGCGGGGAACGTGGGCCGTCTTGCCTAAACGGGGATTCAAAAACAATGGAGCGTGTGACACTCCGCATTCCGGAACAACAGATCGACGAGGTCGAACAGATGGTCGAACGGGGCAAGTTCCCGAACCGCAGCGAAGCGATTCGGTCCGCCGTTCGCGAAATGATTGACGAACAGACCGACCAAGCCAGTCCGAACAGCTGGGCGAAGGTGTAACCGATGCAAGATATCGTCCAGGACGCCCTCGACAACGCTGAAGAAGAAAAACGAGAGATGGACGCCAGCTCGTCGGAGGGCGACGAGTTCGGGGACCCACGCATCGTCATCGTCGGCGCGGGCGGCGCCGGGAACAACACCGTCAACCGGCTGTACAACATCGGCGTCGAAGGCGCGGACACAGTCGCCATCAACACCGACAAACAGCACCTGAAGATGGTCGAAGCCGACACCAAGATCCTGGTCGGGAAGTCCCTGACCAACGGTCTCGGCGCCGGCGGCGATCCGTCGATGGGCGAGCGCGCCACCGAGATGGCGCAGGGTACTATCAAGGAAGTGCTCGGCGACGCGGACCTCGTGTTCGTGACCGCCGGCATGGGCGGCGGCACCGGCACCGGCGCCGCACCCGTCGTGTCCAAGATCGCCAAAGAACAGGGCGCCATCGTCGTCGGCATGGTGTCGACGCCGTTCAACGTCGAACGCGCCCGCACCGTCAAAGCCGAGGAAGGTCTGGAGAAACTCCGCACCGAAGCGGACTCCATCATCGTCCTCGACAACAACCGGCTGCTGGACTACGTGCCCAACCTCCCGATCGGGAAAGCGTTCTCCGTGATGGACCAGATCATCGCGGAGACCGTCAAGGGCATCAGCGAGACGATCACGCAGCCGAGTCTCATCAACCTGGACTACGCCGACATGACCGCCATCATGAACCAGGGTGGGGTCGCGGTGATGCTCGTCGGCGAAACCCAGGACAAGAACAAGACCAACGAAGTGGTCAAGGACGCGATGAACCACCCGCTGCTGGACGTCGACTACCGCGGCGCCAGCGGCGGCCTCGTCCACATCACGGGCGGCCCCGACCTCACACTCAAAGAGGCCGAGGGCATCGCGGACAACATCACCGAACGCCTCGACGCGAGCGCGAACGTAATCTGGGGCGCGCGCATCCAGGAGAACTACAAGGGCAAGGTCCGCGTGATGGCCATCATGACCGGCGTGCAGTCAGCGCAGGTGCTGGGGCCGTCAACGCAGAAGCAGGCGGACAAGTCCCGGCAGGAACTCCAGGAAGTCGACTCCAAGCAGCGAGCGACCGAGGAAGGCACTGAGCCGTCCCATGGCTTCGGTGCGCACTCCGACGGCGGCACGGAAGAGGTCGAGAAGAACAACGGCCTCGACGTTATCCGGTAACGCCGACCGTTCTTTCCGCCGGCGGTTCGTACGCTGATTCTCTGAGGATAATTCGATCCGCGAATTCACTCAGGCCACTTCCTACACCGCGTTTACGGCGTCGACGAGCGCGCACTTCCGGCACTTCTCCCGCGTGGTCGGCGCGCCACACGCCTCGCACTCGCCGACCGCCCGGTCTTCGTCGCCGTACTCGTCGGCGGCGAGGCTCGCGAGCTCCTCGTAGCCGGCCATGATGGAGTGACGTGTCCCGGGGTGGTTCTCCTCGAGTGCCAGGAGTACATCCTGGATCTCCCCGCGGAACGCCTCGCTGGAGTGCGGGCACTCCTCCATGTGGACCGGCAGGTCCCGCAGCTGCGCGTACAGCGCGACTTCCTTCTCGGGGACGTCCCGGAGCGGTTTCGCGCGCGGGATCATGTCGTCTTTCGCGGTGCGTTCGTCGAAGGGCCCGAGGCTGGCGTCGAAGTGCTTGGCGACCTGCTCGACGTTGCCCTCGAAGATGTTCATGAGCGCCGTCTCGGCTTCGTCGTCGAGGTTGTGTCCCGTGAACAGTTTGTCCGCGTCGTACTGCTCGGCGTAGCGCGCGAGGAGGTCCCGGCGGAACACGCCGCAGTACGCGCACGGCGCCATGTCAAGCGGGTCGTCCTCCGCGACGTCGTCCATTTCGACGTCGAATTCGTCGGCGTACGTGACGACTTCGTGGCGGATGTCTCGTTCGTCGGTGAGTTCCTCGCAGGCGGCGAGGCTCTCGTCGCGGTAGCCCTCGATGCCCTCGTGGATGGTGAGCGCGACCAGCTCCACGCGGGGGTCGTCGGCGAACGTCTCGTGGAGGATGTCGGTGAGGACGACGCTGTCCTTCCCGCCGGACAGCCCGACGACCCAGGTGTCGGGGTCGTCGGGCGTGGCGTCGTCGGGCAGCATGCCGTCCTCGCGGACGCGCCGACGAACCCGGCGCTCGACGCTCTCGAAGAGGTGGCCCTCGCAGAGGTGCGCGCCGGAGTACGCCGCGTGCATCACCGCGTCGCGGTCGCACTTGGTGCAATCCATTGGTGACACGTTGTGAACCGCGGCGTTTCACCGTTTCGTCTCGACCAGCAGGGCCCTCCGACGGCTACTCGTAAACTACATGTTGCGATAGTAAATACCGAGCCAGACTGGAATCATGCGCACAGATTCGTCGAGAAAACAGCGGAGTGCGTGCCGTCAGCCGCCGAATTCGGAGGTGGCGGCACGCTCAGCGGCGTCGTGGGCCTCGCGGATGTCGTTCGGTGTCTCGTCGGATCGACGTCGCCGCGCCGCCGCCAGCAGCGCGGACCGTCAGTCGAAGCAAAGCAGACCGACCGAACGGTGCTGGGCCTACTGTTCGGCGTGGAACCAGTCGGTGAGCGTGGCGGTCGCTCGCTTCTCGACGCCGTAGGGAACGTAGACGAACGGAATCGGGCTGTCGAACGCGCGGTCGCCGTACAGCCCCCAGTCGCCGACTGACCGCGTGGTGCCGCCGTACGCGATGGGGATGTCTTCGAGGTCCTGTGGCTCGTACTCGGGGACGTAGGACTGCTCGATCCAGATCTCGTGGTCGGGGACGTCGAGTTCGTCGGCGAGCGCGGCCTCGAGGCGGTCGTCGTTCCCGACGAGCCAGTCGCTGAACGCGTCGAGGTCCGCGTCGACGCGGTCGGCGTACGCGATGCGGTGCTTCCAGCACGTTTCGGGGAACCGACGCGACCGGAACCGGTCGTAGAGTTCCGCGAGCGTCGTGTCCGGGTTGTCGCGGGCGGCCACGCGCAGCCGTTCCATGAGCGTGTTGTCGTCGACTTCCTCCTCGATGACGAGGTCGGCGGTGACCGGCGGTTCGTCCGCGAGGGCGGCGAGTTCGTCCAGCAGCTCGCCGAGGAGGACGTTCGCGTACACGGACTTGTGGTGCTGGGTGACCCACATGTACACCGCGATGCGGCCCTCGAGGTAGTTCCCGATGGTGGACAGGGCTTTGTCCGATAGTGCGAGGCCCTCGTCGGGGTGGGCGGTGTAGGACCCGATCATGCGTTCCGTGTCGAAACTGAGGACGTCCGCGCCGGTCATCTGGTTGTCCCGCGTGATGTAGTCGAGGCGGTCGACGTCGATGGGCGAGTGCAGAATCTGGGCGGCGACGCCGTGCTGCCAGCGGCCGCCGCGCTCGTACTCGAGGCTGTACCCGAGGATGTGCGCGCAGACGTCGAAGGGGTCGACGTCGAGTTCCCGGAGGCCGTCGTCGAACTTCTCGAGAACGATGAGACAGCCGAGGAGTTCGTGCGCGTTCGCGGCGCGAACCGGGTCGGCGTCGACGCCCGCGTCGTCGAAGGCGGCCTGGAGGCCACGGTCTGCGAGGCGCTCGCGGAGGTCGTCGGTGTCGATGAAGCGCTCGCCGAGGTGGCTGAACGGCGGGTGGCCGACGTCGTGGAGGAGTGCCGCGCACTCGAGGGTGCGCTGGATGTCGTCGAGTTCCGCGGACGTGGCGTCCCGGTAGAAGTACGACTGCTCGCGGAGGTTCTCGAAGACGGTGCGCGCGAGGTGGTAGACACCCAGCGAGTGCTCGAAGCGCGTGTGGTTGGCGCCCGGATAGACGAGGTATGTGGCGGAGAGCTGTCGGACGTGGCGGAGTCGCTGGAACGCCCGCACGTCGAGGACGTTGTCGACCAGCGCCTGGTCGAGTTCGACGTAGCCGTGGACTGGGTCTTTGAGTTGCGTTGGCGGCATGGGTGGTCGTGGCGGGTCCGCGTGGACCGCGCCGAGATTGCACCACCTACGAGACAGGTGTGGGTCGGTCTTTCGGTTTCGCGGCGCGCGTGCGACCGGGTCGCGTGCGGAACGGTTTTCGGCGTGCACGGGCTACGAACGCCCGATGGACCGGGACGCCGCAGTGGAGCGCGTGGAAGCACTCGTGGACGCCGTCGCCGGCGAGGAGATGCCCGTGCCGGTGCGTGAGGTCTGGGTGTACGGCGACGTCGCGCTGGGCCTCGACCCGGTCGAGCGCCTGGACGTCTACGTCACGAAGGACATCCTCCTGCGCGGCGACGACGCCGACCGCGCGGCGGAGTTCGAACGCGAGTACGGCGTCAAGGGCGTCGGGAAGACGGTGCGCGCGTCGTGGGCCGACACCCACCCCGAGTACCTGCGTGCGAACGATAACGGCCACGTCGCGCCCGAGCAGTGTCTCGCCGCACACCTCCTGGAGGACGACGAACCGATCCACCTGGAGGTCTGCAACGCGGGCTTCGAGGACAACGTCACGCAGCGACTGGAGGGCGCGCGAGCCACGCAGGACTACGAGCAGGTGCTGGACCCGCGAGGCGTCTGCCTGTGGGTGGAGGGTCAGCGCAGCGACGACGCCTTCCGGAAGCTACGCGAGGGCGAACTCGTGTTCCCGACGCTCTCGGGCGCCCTCGAGATGCTGGGCGCCAGCGAAGACGAGGCCGAGACGGCGGCGGAGGCGGTGGCAGCGCGTCGCGAGCGCGCCGAGGGCGCGACTGTCCGCGGCGACGTGGTGTGACGCCCGTTCTATCGGCGTCGTTTGAAGTACGATGCCCGGAGCAACCCGGCCGTGGCCTGACGACTGGCCGGCCGGGGGTTGCGGGAGCGCGACAGTCCCGGTCGGACGCCGACGTCGCCTGGTAGCCCTACGAACTGTCGGTACTCACTGACGCGCAGTCAGGCGTCCTCGAACCCGTCTTCGAAGATAAACGTCCCGTCGCGCTGGACGACTTCGCCGTCCACCTCGATGAACGAGTCCTCGCTCATGTCCACGATCATGTCGACGTGGGTGGCGGACTCGTTGAACGGCTGTCCTTCGGGCACGCACTCCTCGATGGCGCCGCCGACGGCCATGTGGACGGTGTCGCCCATCTTCTCGTCGAACAGCATGTTGTACGTGAACCGGTCGATGTCCCGGTTCATCCCGATGCCGAGCTCGCCGAGGCGGCGCGAGCCCTCGTCGGTGTTCAGCACGCCTTCCAGCGTGGGTTCGTTCTGCTCGGCGGCGAAGTCCACGACCTCGCCGTCCTCGAATTCCAGGGACGCGCCAGTGATCTCGTTGCCCTGCCAGATGAGCGGCTTGTCGAACAGCACTTCGCCGTTCACGGAGTCGGGGACCGGACACGTGAACACCTCGCCCGCGGGCATGTTCTTGTCGCCGCAGTCGTTGGCGGCGTCCATGCCGGCGACGCTCATTTTGACGTCCGTCGTGTCCCCGGAGACGATGCGGACCTCCTCGGCGGGGTCCAGAATCTCCACCATCTGCGCCTGGAACGCCTCCTGTTCGTCCCAGTCCTTGTTGATGGCGTCGTAGACGAACTGCGCGTACCCCTCCGTGCTCATCTCGGCTTTCTGGGCCGCGGCGGGCGTCGGGTGCTGGGTGATGACCCAGCGCTTCTCGAGGCGCTCCTCGAGGACCGGACCGTGTGCGCGACTCCCCGCCTGGCTCTTCTCCGGCGGGACGTCGCTGGTCTCGTACGCGTTCGACCCGCCGCCGACCATGATGACGGCGTCCGTCTCCTCCATCGCCGCGAGGGCGTGGTCCTTCGTCACGTAGTCGTCTTCGTCCATCTGGAGGGCGTACGCCCGGGCCGCGCGGCCGAAACTCCAGTTCAGGGACGGCCGTGCACCGACTTCGCCGAGCTTCTCGTAGAGCGCTACGACGAGGTCGTCTGCTTGCTTCGACGCCGACACCTGTACCATGTCGCCCTGTTGAATCTGTGCGCAGTCTTCGACCAGAATCTCCGCGTGCCTGCGGACTCGCTCGTCCATAGCTGACCTCGTCCCCGCACCCGAATAAAGCCTCTCAGAAGAGCTGTTCTGTTATCGTCGTGATACGTTCCCGGTGAGCTGGCCGACGACCGCTCGCGCACCTCTGTCAGATCGCCGCGATTCCGCCCTCACGGCTCTTCGTTCGCCGGTCGGTCTTCCCGCGGGCCCGCACTCCGTACGGCCCGCGCTACTCCTCGAAGCCGTCCTCAAACACGAACGTCCCGTCGCGCTGGACGACCTCGCCGTCCACCTCGATGTACGAGTCCTCGCTCATGTCCACGATCATGTCCTTGTGGGTCGCGGACTCGTTCTGTTCGTTGCCCTCGCCGATGCACCGCTCGTACGCGCGACCGAGCGCGAGGTGGACGGTGTCGCCCATCTTCTCGTCGAACAGCATGTTGTACGTGAACCGGTCGATGTCCCGGTTCATCCCGATGCCGAGCTCGCCGACGCGCTTCGCGCCCTCGTCCGTGCCGATGATGCCAGCGAGCACGTCCGCGTTCTGGTCGGCGTCGTGGTGGACGACCTCGCCGTCCTCGAATTCGAGGGACGCGCCCTGGATCTCACGGCCGAGCCCCATCACCGGCTTGTCGAATTTGACCGTCCCCTCGACGCTGTCCGGGACCGGCGCGGTGAACACCTCGCCGCCCGGCATGTTGTTGTCCGCGTCGTCGTTGACGGGGACGTTGCCCGCGACGCTCATCGTCACGTCAGTCTCGTCGCCGGAGACGATGTGAACCTCGTCGGCGTCCTCGAGAATGTCGACCAGTTGCGCCTGGAACTCCCGCTGGGCGTCCCAGTCCTTGTCGATGGCGTCGTACACGAAGTCCGCGTACTCGTCGGTGCCCATCTCCGCTTTCTGCGCGTTTCCGGCCGCCGGGTACTGCGTCCCCACCCACCGGCACTCCATCTGGGCGTCCTGGATGGGTTTCTGGACTTTCGCGAACGCCTGCATGTCCTCGGGGTCGAGGCCGCTCATCTCCGAGACGTTCGAGGACGCCCGGACGCCGATGAGGACGTCCGTTTCCTCGACCAGCGCGAGCGCGTGCTCGGCCATCTGGATGTCGTCGACGTCGACGGCCTCGGCGTACGCTCGCATCGCACGCGCGGGCATGCTGAGGCCGATCGGAATCGCGCCGCGTTCGCCGATTTTCTCGTAGAGGGCGGTCTCGAGGTCCGGCGCCTCGGCGGGTGCGTTCACGACGACGTGGTCGCCCGGCTGGACGTCCGTGCAGTGGTCGACGAGCAGTTCGGCGTGCGCCTCGATGCGGGGGTCCATGCTGCCGTGGTAGCGACGCCGGAAGAAAGGCGTTTCCAGAACCCGCGTTCTGTAATCAAAGCGATACGTCAGTCTCGACGACGGCCGCGTCCCCGTCGACGACCGCGCTGAACTCGTCGCCGTCGAGTTCGACCGTCACCTGCAACCGGAGGGGCGACTCCGAGCGCACCGTCGGGGGGTTCTCCGGCGACAGAAACCCGTGTAACCAGGGGTACTCGCTCGTCGGGTCGCGGCCGTGCTCCCAGAAGAACGCGACCAGCGCGGGGTGGTCCAGCAGCGTCACCGAGGCGGGCGCGCTGTAGTGTTCGCCGCACCGCTGGCAGGTCGCGCGGAAGTCGAACACCGTCCGGTCGTCGACGTCGGCCTCCTCGATCCCGGCGTCCATCTTCCCGTAACACGACCGGCAGACGCCCTGTTTGGCCAGCGAGATGACGTCGTAGGCGTCCTGGACGGTGACGGAGACGACGGTTTCGAGGTCGCGGTCGCGGACGAGCATCGGCGCCGCGGGCGCGCTGAGCAGGTGGTGGCCGCCCCGGCACTCCACGCGCACGTGGC
>NZ_WUUU01000015.1 GCF_009831555.1 Halobacterium bonnevillei
GCCGTCGCGGCCGCGACCGGCGTCGCGGGCGCGTACTACGGCGCCGCGCTCGTGGCGTTCACGGTCTGGATGGCGTGGTTCGTCCTCACGACCATCGACTTCCTGCGGCGCGCGAACTTCTGACGCCGGCGCTCGAGGAAAATCCCGAGCAGCGGTACAGTCGACGTCCGCCGATTGGATGAGCGACCGGCCTGAAAAGCCTGAGCCAGGCGATCCACCGAGCGCGAGCGGGGTGAGGGCCCGGGCCGACGACTGAGGGGAGTGAGCGGAGCGAACGAACCGACGGAGGAGTGCGTTTTCCAAGTTGTTGCCGAGCGAGGGCGGCGGAGTCGCCCGAGCGCAGGACAAAAAGTGGGATTAGGCGACCTGGTCCTGGTAGTCGTCCGCGGTGAGGAGGTCCTCGAGGTCGGCGTCGTCGAAGTCCAGTTCGACGAGCCAGCCGTCCCCGAACGGGTCCTCGTTGACGAGTTCCGGCTGGTCGGCGAGGTCCTCGTTGACGTCGGTGACCGTCCCGGAAACCGGCGCGTAGATGTCCGAGACGGCCTTGATTGACTCGACGACGCCGAAGGACTCGTCCTGGTCGAAGTCGTCGCCCTCGCCGGGCAGTTCCACGAAGACGACGTCGCCGAGTTCGTCCTGGGCGAAGTCCGAGATGCCGACGCGGCCGGTGTCGGGGTCTATCCATTCGTGCGATTCGAGGTAGTACAGGTCGTCTGGTACGTCGAAGCTCATTGGTCGATGAAGGGGGGTGCGGTGATGGTTGCTTGCTTGCCGGTGCCACGGACGACGACCTCGACGGCGGTGCCGTCGTCGGCGTAGTCAGTGTCGACGTACCCGAGTCCGATCGGTTCGCCGAGCGTCGGACTCATGGTACCGCTGGTGACTTCGCCGATGGTGTCGCCGTCCTCGCTGGTGATCTCGTAGCCGTGCCGGGGAACGCCGCGCTCGTCGAGCACCAGGCCGACGAACTCCTCGTCGAGGCCGGCCTCCTGCTGGGCCTGCAGCGCGGCGTGCCCGACGAACTCCGTGTCGAGTGCCACGGTGAACCCGATGCCCGCCTCGTAGGGCGTCCGGGGGTTGTCCGCCGGGTGGAAGTCCTGGCCGGACAGCAGGAAGCCGTACTCCATCCGGAGCGTGTCGCGGGCGCCGAGACCGCAGGGCTGGCAGTCGTTCGCGAACGCGTCCCAGACCGCGCCGGCGCCGTCCGCGGGGAACACGATTTCGAAGCCGTCCTCGCCCGTGTAGCCGGTGTTGGCGACCCAGCACTCCACGCCTGCGACCTCGGCGTACGTCGCCTCGAAGCGCCCGAGGTCGAGGACGGGGCCGTCGGTGCGCGCCGCGACGAGGTCCGGGGCGTCCGGGCCCTGCACCGCGACCATGCCGTACTCGCCGGTGACGTTGTCCACCGTCGCGGAGAGGTCGTGGGCGTCCCGGTAGTCCGTCCACCGGTCGTACATCTGGTCGTCGTGGCCGGCGTTCGGGACGAACAGGTACGTCGCGTCGTCTTCCTCGGGGAGGCGGTAGACGACCGTGTCGTCGAGCATGACGCCGTCTTCGTCCGTGATGGCGGCGTACTGAGCGTCCCCGGGGTCGAGTCGCGAGACGTCGTTGGTCGTGAGCCGCTGCAGCAGCAGTTCGGCGTCCGGCCCGCCGACCTCGATCTCTCCCATGTGGGAGACGTCGAAGACGCCGGCGGACTCGCGGACGGCGGCGTGCTCCGTCTGGATGGAGTCGAACTCGACGGGCATCTCCCAGCCACCGAACTCGGTGAACTGCGCGCCGCGGTCCTCGTGGCGACCGTACAGCGGCGGCGTCCGTTGGGCCATACTCGTGGCGTCGTCGGCCGGCAAGTAATGTTTTCGTATCCCGGTCGAACGTGGCCGGTTCTCCGTCCAGCGTCGCGCGTCGTGCTGTCCGCTGCTCAGGCGGGTTCGACCACGATGTCCCCGTCGCGTTTCTTGAACACGACGAGGTCGCCCTCGTCGACGTCCTCGCCCTGTTCGGCGAACTCCTCGCGGACCGCCTTGATGAGGCTGATTCGCCAGCGGTCGGTGACTTTGGTGGTGCCGAGGATGCGCTCGTCGCTCATAGTGGAGTCGTCGGAGTCGGCAATGTTATGTCCTCGTAGCTATTCCGACGATATAGTCACAAATGACGGCGTCGTTCCCGGTGGTTCTCGCAGAGCCGCCCGTCGAGCGACCACACCCGAGGGTGACGGTGACGCGGTTGCGCGGGAGCGTGAACTACGGCGACGGGCGCCAGCGGCGCTTCGCACTCGGGTACGTCGTGGACGGCCGGACGCGGATACTACTTGACGCACGCACACCGGCCACGGCTGCGCGACGTGCGAGCGCGCTCGTCGCACTCGCGAGCCGCGCGCAGTCTGGGTGTTCGATGCGGGGCGGACGGCAGCGGAGTGCTGGCTACACGGCCCACGTGGCGCCCCCTAGCGCGTGCGGCAGGTGATGTCCAGGCGGCGTTCGTAGCGTGGCAACGCCCAGACGACCGGGAGAGCGGGAGCGGTGACTCGGCCGGCGTGCCGTGAACACCCCCACCGGCTCGGACGCAGCTACGTGACGTGAGTGCTCTGGCAGGCGGCGCAGGCGAGCGCCGTCGACCACGTCGGCGGGCGCGCAGCGCCGGCGTCCAGGACGACAGTACATTCGACAGTCAACACGAATCGGTCGGCGTTACCGCAGTTCTGGCAGGCGGGCACAGTATCAGCCGGCTGGTGCGTTCTCGGCGCCGGCACCACGGGGTGGTCCCGCGTCCGTACTTGAACATTCGGAACGGGACTCAGGGACAGGGCCGCCGGGCGAGTCGCGGTGGTTTCGGCACGCTCTTGTCTCGGCGCACCCGTGTCCGGGTATGGAACGACTCCGCCGCCTGCTCGGGAGCGACGACGAGCGCGGTGACGCGCAGGAGGGAGGCGTCGCACTGTTCGTGGACGGGCCGAACGTGCTCCGGTCGGAGTTCGACGTGGACCTGGACGAGGTCCGGGACCGCGCGGAGGCCGCAGGCCGCGTCGGCGTCCAGCGCCTGTACGTCGACGAGCACGCGACACCCGAGTTGATGCAGGCGGCCGAGGCCCGCGGCTACGAGGTGCGGGTCACCAGCGGCGACGTGGACGTGAAACTCGCCGTGGACGCGACCGAACTCGTCGCGGAGGACACCATCGACGTGCTCGCGATCGCGTCACGGGACACGGACTTCAAGCCGGTCCTGGAGAAGGCCGGCCGGCGGGGCGTCCGAACGCTGGCCATCGCGCCCGGCGAGTACGGGCGGTCGGACGCGCTCCAGAACGCCGCCGACGACGCCGTCGTCCTCGAGGACTGAAACCGGGGTCAGATGTCGACGTTGATGCCGTTGTCGTCGTCGCCGTTGCCAACCGGGAGGGCTTCGGCAATCGCGCTCGTGAACGTGTCCAGCCCGCGGGTCTGGTACCAGACCGACCCCGGACCGTCGAACTCCATGACGATGCCCTCGCCGCTGAGCAGGGTGGACTTCAGGCCGCCGACGCGGCGCGCGCCGAACTCGACGGACTCCTCCCAGGCGACCACGTGTTCGTTGTCTACGACGTAGGCGTCGCCGCGGTCGAGGTCGACGCGCTCGATACCGCCGAACGCCTCGAGGAACACGATCCCGGTGCCCGACAGCGCCAGCGGCGTGATGCTGGCGCCGGCGAGCATCGACTTCAGGCCGCCGAACTCCGAGTCGATGTCGAGGCCGGGTTCGGCTGCGAGGAACGCGCCGTCCACGGCGTACAGCGTCTCGCCCCGGAGGTCGTGCTGGCGGACGTCGCCCGGGGTCGGCGGCGCGAAGGTCACCGTTCCGGGGCCGTCTTCGGCGACGAATTCGTTGGCGAACAGTGATTCGCCACCCAGGAGGGACTTCGCTGAACTCAACAGGCCGTCGCGGGTGGTCGAGGTCTCGATGCTGACTTCGGGGTCGTGGCTGACCATCGCGCCGGGCTCTGCGAGAATCGACTCGCCGACGTCGAGGTCGACGACGAGGTGGGCGTACGACGGTCGGTGGGTGATTGCTACCTGCATACGTACTCAATTCGAGGGCGCCGCTGAGAAATTGCTCGGCCAGCCCGGATAACGGTTCGGCTCGTTCGCGTCGCGTGAGACGAACAGGTTTTCGAGCGGGCGGCGCGAACGCCGAGCCATGACCGACCTCGGGACGCCGGTGCTGGACAACCACCTGCACCTCGACGCCGAGAACCGCGGCATCGAAGCCGTCGAGGAGTTCGCGCGCAGCGGCGGCACGCACCTCCTCGTTGTGAACAAGCCGTCGTGGCACCTCGGCGCCGAACCCGACGACGGCGAGGACTTCCGACCCGTGTTCGAGGAGACGCTGGGGCTGGTCTCGCAGGCGTCGGACGTCCTGGAAGGGTGTGCGTGGCCGGTGCTGGGCGTGCATCCCGCGTTGATTTCACAGCTGGTGGACGACCGGGGGCTCTCTGTCGAGGACGCGCGAGACCTCATGTGCGCGGGCATCGACGTCGCCGCCGAGTACGCCGAAGACGGCCGCGCCGTCGCGCTGAAGTCGGGGCGCCCGCACTACGACGTCAGCGACGCGGTCTGGGACGCCTCCAACGACGTCATCCGACACGCTTGCGAGCGCGCGGGCGACGCTGGCGTGGCGCTCCAGTTGCACACCGAGGCGACCGAGGACCTGACCGACGTCGCGACGTGGGCCGAGGAGGCCGGCCTGCCACCCGAGCGCGTCGTGAAGCACTACGCCAGCGGGGAACTCGCGGGCGTCACGAAGAGCGTGATGTGCCGCAAAGAGTACCTCGAGACCGCCGTCGAGGTGGGGGAGCCGTTCCTGATGGAGACGGACTTCGTCGACGACGCAGACCGCCCGGGCGCGGTGATGGGGCCGAAGACGGTGCCGCGGCGCGTCCGCTGGCTCCGGGAGGAGGGCCACGACGACGCGGTCCGACTTGCCCACGTCGAGACTCCGGAGTCCGTGTACGGCATCGACACGGAAGCGACCCTCGCGGAGTGAGGGATGCGCACAGCGGGCGTCGCTCCGTGGTCTGTGTCCGAACGCGGCGTGTGCCGGGATGACTCGGCCGTCCGTTGAAGGAAAGGCCTTTGTCTCGGGCGGCCGGCGTTCGGAGTATGAGTGCCCCCGAAGAGGAGTTCTACTCCGAGGAACGCTGGCAGAACTGGCTCGACCGACTGCGCGACGAGGAGATCGACCCCGAGGACGAGGACTCCGCGCGTCTCCTCCTGAACCTGCAGGACGACGTGGCCATCGCGGTCGCGAAGATCCTGAAGGCGTACGACGACGACGCCATCGACGAGGAGGAAGCGCTCGACGAACTCGCCGACATCCGGGAGGTCGTGCTCTCGGAACCGGACTTCGCGGACGAGGACAAGCTGATGCTCGTCGACGGCGTGCAGACGAGTCTCGTCTGCGTGTTCTACAGCGCCGAGCAGTACATCGCCGACGGGGTCGCCGACGAGACGGACATCCGGGAGTACGTCCACGCCGCCGTCGAGGGCGAAACCGAAGACGACCTCGACCGCGCGCTGGGCCTGACCGCCTGCGCCGGCACGCGCGTCATCGACGGCGAGGAACTCGACATGAGCATCCTCGACGACGTCGAGTACGGGCTCGTCACGGAGTGGGTGAACGGCCTGGACAGTCTCCAGAGCGCGCTCTCGGACCCGGAAGTCATCGAAGACGACGACTGACGGACGCCCCGGGGCGTGCACCCGCCGCCGACGCGACCGAGCCGCGCCGAAGGCGGGCAACTGCGACGCGGACGCGGACCCGAGAGGCCGGACGCGATTCCTGCGGCCGACCACTGGAACTGCGACCCGATTCTACTCACCGCGCCCGGAACCACACAGCCACCGCGCTCGGCGGTGACCAGATAGGCGTCGCGTTTATACCGTTCGCCTGCCCATTCCTACCAACCGTGCGCTTCAGGGACGACGAGAGAGCAGTCACGGTCCAGATCGGGGCCATCCTGCTCTTCGCTACGATCATCATCGCGCTCTCGCTGTACCAGGCGACAGTCGTCCCTGCACAGAACGCCGACGTCGAGTACAAGCACAGCCAGACCGTTCAGAATCAGCTCTCCGACGTCCGGAACGCGATTCTGCGGACCGCGGGGTCCGGGAACAGCCAGCCGGTGACCGTCTCGCTGGGAACGCAGTACCCCTCGCGGGTGTTCCTGATGAATCCGCCCCCCGCCACAGGGACCCTCAGAACGGGCGCGTACGAGAACGGGACGGTCCAGCTCTCGAACGTGAACGCGACGAACGACGAGACGCGGGACTTCCTCGCCGGGTCGTGGAACGCGTCCACGAAGTACCTCGCATTCGAGCCGGACTACAGCGAGTACGACAACCCGCCGGACCTGCTCTACGAGTCCTCGGTCCTCTCGAACTACTACCCGAACGCGGACAACGGGACGGCGATTCCGCTCACGGACCAGTTGCTCGTGGACAACGAGACGAAGACCATCACGCTGGTCACGCTGAACGGGTCGGTGAGCACGACGCGGGCGAGCGCGGTGAGCGTGACTCCGGAGGCGTCGAGCGCGCCGTACCAGCGCGTCCAGGTGGAGAAAGCGGAAACCGCCGACCCCGCGGTGCTGTCGGTACCGACGAAGATTTCGGCGGCCCAACTGCGGAATCAGACGGACCTCGGTTCGCATCCGGGCTTCGTCGACGTCACTGACCACCCGACGGAGTCGGACCGCGTGGTCATCGAGGTGGACTGGGACGGCGAGTTCACGCTCCAGACGTCGCGCATCGGACTCGGAAGCGGCTCCGAGAACCCCGGCGCCCACTACCTGACGCTGATCGAAAACCGCGGCGACAGGGTGACGGTGGAGGCGCGTGACCGCTTCAACAACGCCGAGAGTGGAGTGACCGTCAGCGTGAGCGCGTCCGAACCGGACCCGTTCGGGGAGTCGAGTAAACAGACCGACGAGGACGGTCGGGCGACGTTCGAAGTCAGCGACAACGAGACGGCAACGACCACGCTCGAAATCGACGACGGGAGTACGGACTACGAGCGCGTCACGGTGACCGTCGACACGACGACAGGCGGTGGCGGCGGTGGCGGCGGTGGCGGCGGTGGCGGAGGCGGTGGTGGCGGCACTGCGGGCCGGCTCGTTCACGTCGGGGACGCGTATGCCTTCGACGGCGAGGACCCGGGTACCGAACCGGGTGGCCTGAATCTCACCGTCGAGAACACGTACGGGTCGGACGTCACCATCACTGACGTCACCGTCGAACCCGAGAACATCGATCTGAACGGGCTCTCGGACAAGGCCAGCGGCGAGGGGTACGGACAGAGCGAACTGAACGTCGAGGCACTGGACACGGGCACCTCGGCAGCTGTGGACGTGCCATTGCCAGACGACGAATACACGTACGTCAGTGACCGCGGACTGACGCTATCGCTGGAAGAGAATCGCGAGGAACGCATCTACGACACGTCCGAGAGAAGCTTCACAACGACCGAAACGAGCGTCGTCGGTAGCGCAGTGACCGTCAGCAGCGGGAACCGCGCCGAGATCGCGTTCGCGGAGTTCTACGCCAGCGTGACGAACGGCGTTAGTACCGTGAACGTCTCCAACGAGGACTTCCGGGTGTCAGTGACGTACACGCAGAACGGGACGAGCAAGACCGACGAGTTCGTCGTGTACGCAGAGCCGCCGAGCGCGGCAGGGGGTGGCGGCGGGGGTGGCGGCGGCGGCGGTGGGCCGACGCCACAGATATCGTTCCGGCTGGACGACTTGACACACCAGGACACTTCCGCCGTCGAGTACGTGGGCTCGTACAGCGTCTCGGATACGAACGCATCCTTCGAGCGCGTGGAAATCGAGTACGCGAACCAAAACGACGCATCCGCGTCTGACACGCGCCAGAAGACCGCGACGCGAGGCGGACTCCAGTACACGAGTTCGTACGGCGCGACGGACACCTACGACGTTACCGTCGACGTCATCTACAGCGACGGAGCCGGCGGGGAATACGTCGCTGCGTCGAAAACGGTGACCGACACGGCCGACGCGGTGAACCCAAGTACGAACGAGGACCTGTCGACAGGCAGCACCGCGACGCTCGATAGTTCGACCATCGAGGACCGCAGCAACAATGGACAGGGACCGAGGTATCGGTTCGATTACACCGTGTCGTCGAGCGGCGGGTTCTCGCAGACCCGGATTGTCGTCGTTTCGACCGGGAATGGAGCGAAGGCCGGGACGAGCGGCGGGCGGACCGGCACCGACGTCGACGTGAATCCGTCGTACGGCCTCAATGAGCCGTTCAAACTATCGATACTCGTGTACGGCCCGGATGGTGCCGTGGTCGACGACCGCATCGTGTTGGACACGGCCAACGGGTCCGGCCCCTGAGGTCGGCGCGGGCGGGGTACCGACATCGAAGTTCGACTATCGTCGAAAACACCTATCGACAAAGCCATATGCGTGATGGGCGTATCCCGACTCATGACAGCAGTCGGTATCGACGCCATCGAAGTTCGAACTGGCAGGCTGAAACTCGACCTCGCCGAGACGTTCGCGCCCGAGATGGGCGACGACCCCGAGAAGTACACGAAGGGGCTGGGGCTGTTCGCGTCCTCGTTCCCTGACGCCTACGAGGACATCGTCACGATGGGCGCGAACGCGGCGCACCGACTGATGGAGCGGAAAGGGCTGGAACCGCAGGACATCGGGCGCATCGACGTCGCCACGGAGTCCGCGTTCGACAACTCCAAGCCCGTCTCGACGTACATCGCGGGCTGCCTCGAGCAGGTCTACGACGGCGACTTCCACCACGCGAACAAGGGCGAGCGGAAGTTCGCGTGCATCTCGGGCACCCAATCCCTCGACGATGCCGTGAACTGGATTCTCGCGGGCCGGAACCGCGGCCGCGGCGCGCTCGTCATCGCGACGGACACCGCGCTGTACGCCCGGGACTCCTCGGGTGAAGCGACGCAGGGCGCGGGCGCCGTCGCGATGTACATCACCGAGGACCCGAGCATGGTCGAACTCTCCACCGAGCAGGGCTACGGCTCCGCCGACGAGACGGACTTCCTGAAGCCGAACCAGCAGTTCCCGAGCGTGGACGGCAAGCGCTCGATGCAGGTGTATCTCGCGCGGATGCGCGAAGCGCTGACGGACTTCGAGCGCGCGGCCGGGGACACCCACCCGGACGACTACGCGTTCATCCCGTTCCACACGCCGTTCCCGGGGATGGTTCGGAAGGCCGCGCTGCTCGGCTACCGGCACATGATCCGCGGCACCGAAGTCGAGGACGAACTCGCCGAGGACATCGGCCGGCAGCCCCGCCGCGAGAACTTCGACTCCCGCGAGGAGTTCGAGGAAGCGATCAAGGGCTACGTCGACGACCTCAAGGACACCGACGCGTACCGCGAGTGGTACGGCGAGGCCATCGACCCCACGCTGGACATCTCCAGCCAGGTCGGGAACTGGTACACGGGCTCCGTGCACATCGCTCGCGTGAGCGCGCTGCTGCACGCCGCCGAGACCGACATGGACCTCGCTGGCCAGAAACTGCTCGTCGCCTCCTACGGCTCCGGCGCCCAGGCGGAGATCCACGAGGAGACTGTCAAGCCAGGCTTCGCCGACGAGGTCGAAGCGCTGAACATCGACGACCAGATCGAGACCCGGCAGGACATCAGTTTCGAGGAGTACGAACAGATCCACGACCGCCACAACCACGAGAAGAGCGTGGAACTGGAGCCGTTCACGCAGCCCGACGAGGAGTTCGTCTTCGACGGCTGGGGCCCGATGAACGAGCGCAAGTACACGTACATCCAGTAGCGCAGGAGAGCAAGGGAACCTCCGAGAGCGCGGCGCAGAATCGTACGCAACCGGAACGCTGCGTTTGCTGTTCGTTTTCCCGGGGGGTCAGTCCTGCGCGCAGCCCGCGAGCTGTTCGGCTCGACCGGCGTCCGCAGCGGCGAGGTCGGGGTACACATCGACGCCCGCGTAGTCGACGACCTCCTCGCCGAGGCGGCGCACGCGGGCGGCGAGGTGCTCGTCAGCGAGGCCGCCGTCCGCGAAGCTGTCGCCGGAGTTCGGGACGGCGACCTGGAGTGGAAGCGCCCACGCGTCGAGGGCGCGACAGACTGTGCGGAGGTGGCCAAGCGCCTGGCGCGGGAAGCTCCGCCGGCGACCGAGAGCAGGCCGACGGCCTTTCCGCCGAACTCGTCGCGGCCGCAGTAGTCCAATGCGTTCTTCAGGGGCGCCGAGTAGCTGCCGTGGTACATCGGCGTGCCGAGGATGACGGCGTCCGCTTCCGCGACGTGTGCCCGCAGTTCGGGAGCGTCGCCGGCGTCCCGGTCGTCGCCGTCCCGTGGCGGCAGGTCGTACTCGCGGAGGTCCACGAGGCGAGTCGTCGCGCCGGCGTCGCTGGCTGCGTCGAGGGCTGTTTCGAGCGCGATTCGCGTGCCGCTGTCGTCGCTGAGGCTCCCGCAGAGCGCGACGACGTGCGGGCTTCGTTTCATTTCGGTCATGCCACAGACGAGGGAGTAGACCCACTAAAACGCTCGCTAAAGCGATTTATTGTAAAGATGGTTACGTAAATCTCGTTGTGTCTTCCGAACGAGGCGTCGGCGGTCTCGCCGCTCGTGGAGTGCCGCCAGTGGAAAACGACTACTGGCTGGCTGCGAAAGCCGTCACCGGATGCGCCGCGACAACAGCGAAGAAGCGACGACGTACGGGTCGCTGGCTCCGGAGGAAGCCCTCCAGTTGGTCGGGAGTGACGTCCGCGCGGAGATCCTGTGGGCGCTCAGCGAGGCGCGCGCCGAGGACGGGCCGCCCGCGCTGTCGTTCTCCGAGCTCCGCGACCGCGTCGAGGCGGACGTCGACAGCAGCCAGTTCAACTACCACCTCCAGGAGCTCGTCGGCCACTTCGTCGAGCGCCGCGGCGAATCTGGAACGGCGGACGCCCAGCTCGTCGCGGAGATGGCAGGCGACCACGGCGAGGGGTACGCGCTCCGGCCGGAGGGCACGACGTTGACGCGGACGATCCGCGCGATGACGTTCACCGGCGACGCCGCCCTCGACCCGTTCCCGGTCGGCCTCGACTGTTACTACTGCGGCGCGGCCGTGGAAGCCGCGTACGGCAACGGCGTGTTCAAGATCCAGTGCCCGGACTGCGAGTACCTCTACGACTACAACCTGACGCCACCGGGCGTCGTCGACGACGACGAAGCCGTCGTGTTGTCGCGGGTCGCGCGGTACAACCGTCACGTTCGACTCGCGTTCGCGGACGGCGTCTGTCCGTACTGCGCCAGCGACGTCGAGACGACGGTCCAGGACCCGGCGGACACGGGGTATCCCGGCCGTGACAAACGGGAGGTCCTCGTCCACCGCTCCTGCGCGCACTGCGGGAACATGGACAATCTCACAGCGGGTGAAGCAGTCCTCGACGACCCCGCGGTGGTGTCGTTCTGTGCAGAGCGCGGCGTGAACGTCCTGGAGACGCCAATCTGGGAGTTGGAGTTCGCAGCGACGGACCGCACGGTCACGGTGGAGTCGCGGGACCCCTGGCGGGTCAGCGTGGCCGTCACCCTCGACGGCGACACACTCGCGGTTCTCGTCGACGAGGACGTCGACGTCGTCGAGCGGACGCGTCCGTCCCGAAAATAGACCTCTGGCGCGGTTACTGCCCGGTGAACATGTCGAGCCACTGGCTACCCTGTTCGCGAATCTGGTAGGCCAGCGACGCGAACAGCAACAGGAGCGCGCCGGCCGCGTACGCGACTGGGTTCAGTCCTGCCAGCAGCGGCGCCCCCGCCGCGCTCGCGAACGTCGCGACGAGGCCGAGGACGACGACACCGAGATAGAACTCGCTCCAGGAGAGGCGTCCGTCCTCGACGACTTCGAGGTAGACGTCGATGTCCTGTGCGTGCTCGCCGAGTTCGACCTTCTTCGACGTGTCGTCGTACTGGACGATGCCGAGAGCGTCGAGTTTCGGGAGGTGGTTCTGGTGGAGCGTGACGTACACGCTCTGGCGCACCTCCCTCGGTGCCGGCGACTCCCCGGATTCGGCCGCTGCGATGTCGTCGGCCAGCGAGCGCAAGTCCCGCGGGTTCTCCTCGGTGAGGAGTTCGAGCACTCGCCACCGCCGGTCGTTACTCAGTACGTCGTGAATCTCTGCGCGTTCTAGTGGTTGGTCTGCTTCTCGTTGTTTGAGCATCCGTTGGTCCCCCCGTTCGTGGCGCACCGAATTCCCCCCATTCCCCGGGAATCGGCCCCACAGTACATGCATGACGTGTACAGAGAAAGGTATAGTTAACTGACGGGAAGGATTTCACGTCGTGAATATTTCCCCGAAGATGAGACGTAAATGACGCGAGGAATTATTATCCTACTAACTATAACCTCGCCCAATGGGTGGGAGCAGTGATGCGGGCGACATTCTCAGAGCGGCCATCGAACGAAGGCCGCTGTTCCGGGAGCTCGAAGACGGGGGGCTCACGAGGGCTGAAGTCCAGACGGCGCTGAACGTCTCGCGTTCGACAGCCCACCGGATCCTCAATCGGTTCGAGTCGATGGACGTCATCGAACACGCAAACGGCCGATACAGACTGACGCCCCTGGGGAAGGTCGTCGCCGCCGAGACGGACCGAGCGACCAGTACGGTAGCAGTCGCCAGGCAACTGACGCCGCTGCTGGAAACGTTCGAGGCCGCCGACGAGCGCGTCGAACTCGAGGTCTTCGAGGACGCGTCGGTGACAGCGCCGGAACCCGCCGACCCCTACCGTCCGCTGCGGCGACTGCTCTCGGTGGTCGAGAAAACGTCCCGAATCCGGGAGTTGTCGCCGACGGCTCCCGAGCCGGCCTACCAGTCGGTCCTCCTCGAGCGCGTTCGCAACGGCTTGCAGGCCGCTGTCGTCTATCCCGGCAGCGTCGTCGACCACCTCAGTCGACAGGCCGATACCGACCTCCGAACCGTCGTGGACAACCACGGACTCGACCTCAGAGTCGACAGCCTCCCGGGGTTCCGCCTGATTCTCGCCGACGAATGCGTCTACCTCGGCGGGTACAACGACGCCGCGACGCAGCTCAAGGTCGTCGCGGACACCGACAGCCCCGCCGCCGTCGAGTGGGCGATGGGGGTGTTCCAGGCCCGATGGGAGAACGCCACCCCGTACGCCGAGTACGAGACGCAAAGCGACGGGGAGCGCTGAGTGGACCGGCTCGGTCACCTGGCGTCTGCGAATATTTCGGCACTCGAATGACTGCGGCACCCGGCTGCGACATTTTCTTTCGCTCGCACTCGCGGACTAGGCACCGCGTACTGAGCGGGCCTGACTGATCGTCTCGGGAGTCGAGGCGAAAGAGCACTCAGGACGTTGTGTTGTCCTGCGTCGTCGTCGCGGTAGCCGTCGCAGTCGTCGTCGCGGTAGCCGTCGCAGTCGTCGTCGCAGTCGTCGTCGCAGTCGTCGTCGCAGTCGGAGTCGCGGTCGGAGTCGCGGTCGGAGTCGCAGTCGGAGTCGACGTCGCCGTCGCGGTCGTGGTTGCGGTGGACGTCGACGTGGTCGTATTTGTCGTCTCAGTCGTCGTATCCGACGGCGTCGACGTCGGTTCCGTGGTCGGCGTCGCAGTCGTCGTCGCACTGCCGTCGTCACCCTGGACCGACGCGTTCCCGTCGTCGTCGCCGACGCTGAACGACACGGTGACTGTCTCCGAATCCGAGAGTGTGGCGACGGTGAACCCGCTGGTGAACCCAGCCAGCAGGACGACGGCGACGACGGCGAGCACGCGCGCGTCAGTCGTCATCGTCGTCACCTCCGGACGCCGAATCCGCACGGTGGCCGCCGTCGGTCGCCGCGCCCTCGGAGCGGCCGGTAGCGGCGTCCGCGACTGGCTGGTCCGCGCTCTCGCCGTCCGCACCCCCGAACAGCAACACCGCCGCGATGAACACGACGACCAGCGCCGCGCCGGTGAAGATCGCCACTCGCAGTGGCGTCAGCTGGACGTAGGCCATGTACCCGCTGTAGGCAGCGAGCGCGAGGAATCCGACGGAACTGAGCTTCACGTCCATCGGCGTGATCGCCACCGCGTCGTCGGTGGGTTCGTCGGTCGTCGCAGACTCCGTCGCCACCGCTCCGGGTGCAGGTGCGTCCGCTGATTCGTGAGCGTCCGCTGATTCGTGAGCGTCCGCTGATTCGTGTTCGCCAGCCGGTTCGAACTCGTCCGCCCACGCAGCGTCGGCTTCGGCACCGGCTTCGTCCGCTGCACCTGTCTCGTCAGCGCCCCTGTCGCGGACGAACGTGTACAGTTCACTGAGCACGAACAGGGCGATGGGCAACCCGACGAGCGTCGAGAGCCCGGTCGGCGTGTTCGCGAACAACACGACGTGACCCACGAGCGGTATCGCGAACCAGACCTCGCCGGTGACGTTGTCCGCGGGCACCGGCGACGCGTCCACCGCGTCGTTGGCGTCGCCCTTCGTGCGGAACGCCAAGCCGTCTTCGCGCTCGACCACCTCGACGACGCGATGCGTGACCGGCGTCGACTCGCCGCCGCGGGTGTACGTGATGACGTCGCCCCGTTCGATGCTCGCGGGGTCGACGCTGTTCACGACGACGGCGTCGCCCGCGGAAATCGTCGGCTCCATGCTGCCCGAGAGGACGACGTAGCTCGCGTCCGCGCCGACGACCGCCGGCACTGCCTGGACGACGAACGCCGCCAAGACGACTACCGCCACTACCGTCACGAAGCCGCCCGTAATACGGCGGAGACTGAATCTGGTCACGCCCACCACCTCGCCGGGTCGCGGGCCGCGAGCGGTCCTGTCGAGAGTGCGGTCATTGCCATGGATTCGACGCCTCCGTGTGTCGGCACTGGTTGGCGTGCAGTTCGAGGTCGACGGACAGCGACTCGCCGGCGTGTTTCTTGGGTTGCTTGAGCTCCCAGTCGAGGACGAGACACGCGGGGTCGCAGCCGACGCAGCCGCCGTCCGCGCACGCGTACAGCACGAAGTGGCTCAGGCCGCTCGGCTGTCCGCCGGGGTTGGTTCCCGCGAGCAGTCCCGTGGCGGGTGACGTGCAGTCGACGCGGTACGTCTCGACGCCCTCGTCGGGCGACCCGCCGCCTTTCACGTCCACGCGACTGAACACGACGTCGTCGGACGCGAGGTCGACGCCACGGACCTCTTCGCCGCCGTCCTTCCAGTGAACGGCAGCGATCTCGAACGTGACCGTCTCGCCGTCGACGTCCACGGTGAGGGTGCCCGGAGCGTCGTCCACGGCGAGCGTGTCCCCGGGGCCGTTCTCGGTTTCCACGACGAACTCGTCGCCGTCGAGTTCGACTTTCGCGAGTTTCGGCGTCGCCCGCAGGCGCCGGCCCGCGCCGAACGCATCGAGGAAGCCAGCCATGGGCCCCTCGTACAGCGCCTCCGCCTCCCCGCCGCATTCCGGTTCGTAGGCGGCCCGAACGTGGATTGCGTCAGCGAGGTCGTTCGGCTCCCCGTCCGCGCGCATCCAGACCCGTCCCGGGTTGTCGCACGCGCGGAACGCCACCGTCACCGTACCCGACGCGGACTTCCCCGACGGATCGATACCCGGGAACCCGACGGTGATCGTCGACTCTTCGACGAATTCCGTCGGGAACGTCTCCTGATCCGGCATCGTGGACGGTTCGCCGCCCTTCGTCGCCCAGCGGGTCGCGACCTGGAGGTCGAGAGACCCGGAGGTGAGGCTGTTTGACGCGAATACACCGCTATCAGTGAGGACGGCGTGCGTACCGACGCCAGCAGCAGCACCGGCCCCAGCCGCGCCGACGAGCGAGACGCCGCGGAGTACGTCGCGCCTGGAGACGTCAGGCACGGTCACCCACCCCCCTGGCCTGTTGGAGCACGGCCATTGGTACGCCGAAGGCTAGTATACTTATTGACGTGTTTAGCGATTCAGCGGTCAGTTTAACCGGAGCGCTTGCAGTCACGGCGAATCACACGGCTCGACCGTGAACGACAGGTCCGTCTCGACGCTGTCCCCCTGTATCGCATTGCCTGAAGACGCCGGCAGCGACCACTCGAGACCGAGGCAGACCCCCTCGTCCCCCGAGAGGCAGTCACCACCGAGTCGAACCCCGTTGGCGAGCGCATCGTCCGCGTCGAGCAACGATCCGTCGACGAGCGTCGTCTCCGCGGTGCTCTGGTCGCCGTCACAGCCCCCCAACTCGGAGACGCCGAACGCGCCGGTGTCGTACCAGACCGAGACGTCGACGGCGTCCCCGAGTTCACCGCGGGACGGCGTGTCGTCGTCTGCTTTGCGCTCGGGTTCGTTCCGCCCGTTCTCGGCGTTCTCAGTGACCGACAGCGAGAACGTCACGCGTGCGCCGCCCGCTGTCTCGGGCGCGACGCGGAACGCCAGCGACCCCGAATCCCCTGGCTGGGCGTTCCCGACGTGCAACACGGGGCCCTCAGCGGACTCGTCGCCGGATTCGACAACCGACCCGTTGTACGTCTCCCGCCACTCCACACGTACCTCGACGTCGTCTCCCACCGTCGTCGACGACTGGTACGCCACAGTGTCCCCGGAGAACGCGGTGAGCGCCGTCCCGAACGCGACACCGACGCCCGCGGCGCTCAGCAGGCGTCGCCGCGTGTACTTCACGGCCACGCACCTCCGTGGACGTCGATGCGGTTCCCGGAGTACTCCGCGTGGAATCGTGTGTAGTTGTGCATGGTTCGGTCCGAGATACCCACCGGCGGAATCGAACCGCCGTTCGTGCCACCAGCGTGGGAAGCAGCCGCCGACCGCTACGTTCCGCCGGAATCGGACCCGGAGCCGTCGTTGTTCCGGCACTGTTCGGCGTAGAACCCGAGGTCGAATCGCACCTCGTCGCCCTGGATCACGTTGCCGACGGACGTGGGAACCCACCACTCGAAGCCGACACACACGCCAGTCTCGCCGGGGAGGCAGTCCCGGTCCTCGCTGGTCGAACCAGCGTTCCAACCCATGTCACCGTCGCCGTCGAGGGGAATCATGCCCCCCTCGGGACCGGAGGCGCCGATGAGGTCCATCGCCGCCGCGAGCGTCGCGGGGTTGGCGCCATCGAGACCGGTGTAGCCGCCGATGCCGGGCCCGAAGACGAGTTGCTCGCCGTCGTCGTGCTGGTTGTCACAGTCCTCGTCGTACCAGATGCGAACCATCGTGTTCTCGGCGAGCTCACCCTCGTCCGGCGTTGGTTCGGGGTCCGGCGTCTCGCCAGGGAGGTCCGTAAAGTTCGAGGCCGTGAGCCAGAGGTAGCCAGGGTTGTCGCAGAGGTGCAGCGAGAACGTGATTTCGCCGCTGTCCCCGGGCTTCACGTCGTCGAGTTGGACGAGGCTGTCCTGGTCGCCGAAGACCCCCTCGGAGAGGTCGTCGCCGCTCTCGATACCGCACGCACTGTGGATGACGATGTCGCCGACACCGCTCCCGGAGGCGTCGATGCCGCTCTCCAGGGAGATCGGGGTGTTGGCGTCGCCGTCCAGGACCACGAGGTCCTCCAGGGGCTCGACGTCGCTCTCCGAAATCCAGGTGAGGTCACCCAGCTCGTCGTACTTGCTCGCGCTCTCGTTGAGCTTCGGAGTGAGCCTGAGCGCGAAGTCACCTTGCGAGCCGTTGTCGTTTACCGGGCCGAGCACCCCGCCGTCGGTGTTCGCGCCGTTCCAGACCCAGTCCCCGACTGCGACGCCATCCGAGGAGTCAGGGTCCTCGTACGAATCGTCGCTCCCGTTTCGGTCATCGTCCTCGACGACCCAGTCCCCGGTTTCCCACCGAGCGTTCGGCGACCCTTCGATCTCGTAGGTCGCGGTACCACCGAACTCCGTCTGCCGGCGGTCGTTGACGACGAACAGGTAGACGTCGTCAGTGTCGGTGTTGCGCCACAGGAACACCGTGCTACGCTTGTCCGACTGGATGTCGTCGTTCTGCGACTGGTTCCCCGCTTTGTCGTAGGCCGTCTGGGGGTCCGTTCCTTCCAGCGCCTCGATGCAGTACGACTCGCCCTCGTAGACGAGGTAGAACTCGCTGTCGGCACAGTCACAGCACGCCGGGACCTCCGCAGCGTCGAAGACGGGGTCCACGTCCCCGGCGCCCGAGTAGCGGATGCCCTCGAGGTCCTGGACGCCGTCACCGTCTGAGTCCGGATAGGCGTTCACCGGGTGTTCGCCGACCTCCCCGCCACTCCCGGGAATCGGTCCGTCGTACGTCTGCTGCCAGTCGACCTTCAGGTCGAGCTCGCCGGCCGTGATCGTGTTCCCGTCGAACGACTCGGTGTCGTTGAAGTACGCGCTCGTGCCGAGGCCGGCTCCCGCCGAAGCGAGCCCGATGCCGCCCAGGCCCGCGAGGATCTGGCGCCGCGACAGTTCTAGTCTGGTTCCGTTCTTGCTCATTGGTACCCCCTCCTGGGGAACCCCACCGGCGGGATCGAACCGCCGAACCGGACGACCAGTGTGGGTCCCGGCCGCCCGCGAGCGGGGGCCGGACGATTGACTGCTGTCCCTACGAACCGGGGTTGTCGTTGTTGCGGCACTGCTCCGTGTAGAACCCGAGATCGAAGGCCACGGAGTCGCTCTGGATCTCGTTGCCGACGTCCGTCGGCACCCACCACGCGAAGCCGACGCAACTCGTCTGTGACGCGGTGAAACACGCACGCTCCTCGGTGCTGGTGTCACCGTCGAGCGCGATACCGTCCCCAGCGGTGAGTTCCACGAGCGATTCGCGCAGGGTGCCGCGGAAGATCGGTTCCTCGCCGCCGGAGCCGACCGTGCCACCGATCCCCTGGAAGACGGACTCGACGTCGGAGGTGTCCGCGTCGAACGCGTACTGGTCCTCTGGGTTGGAAGCTGGGTCGCTCGCCATGTCGCCGAGGGTCCCCGTCGGCGCGCCGCTGCCGTACGCGATGGTGAAGACCTCCGCGTTGTCGCTTTTGAGGTTGCCCGCCTCGTTGACGGGGTCCTCGCTCGGCGAGTCAGTGACGCCGGAGTCCTCGTTTGCGTTCCCGTCACTCAGGAAGACGACGATTTTGCGTGCGCCCGAACGGGCGTTCCCGCTCTCGCCGTACGCGCTGCCGAACTCGTCAGCGGCGAACAGTTCCTCGTGGGCCTGTTCGACGCCGGCCTCCATGTTCGTGCCACCGCCAGTGGAGATTGCGTTGACCGCGTTCTGCACGGCGTTGTGGTCAGTGGTCAGCCCCTCGTCGAGAGACACGTCGTCCGCGAAGGAAACCAGCGAAACCTGGTCGTTCGGACCGAGGGCGTCGATGAGCGAGTTCGCGCCGTTCTGGGCCTGAGTGATGGCCGATCCACTCATGGAACCGGACCGGTCAAGCACGATCACGACGTCGGCCTCCTCGCCGTCGGTGCTGCCACCTCCGCCGGCCGAGAAGACGTTGTTACAGTCACCGTCGTACCAGAGCGCAGTTTGGACCTCGTCGAGCAGTTCGACGTCACCGCCCTGGAGGTCGGTGACCGTCTCGTCGCTCGGACCCGCGTCACTGGAGTTGCCTTCGGGTTCCGTGATGCCGTTCTCGTTGGCTTCGACGAGGTCACCCTGCATCCAGACGTACCCGTCGTTGTCACAGAGGTGGAAACTCAGCGTGAGTTCGCCGAAGTCCCCCGGCTTCACGTCGTTCAGGTTGACGAGCGGGTTCGGCTCGGACGCACCCATCGTGTCTTCGTTCTGGGTTCGGAAGCCCTCAGTCGGGTCAAGGTCGGATGGGGTGTCCGCACCGTCCGCACAGAAGCTTCCGACATCGCCCATGTTGAACGACTCCTGGATGCCATCGTCGTCCTGGTCCGGGTACGCCTCGATGGCAGTGTTGTCCATGTACGCATCGAGGTCGTCGTCGTGCACCCAGACCATGGGGGTGTTCGGATCCGGAAGTGCCGTGTAGGACGACGTATCGGCCGGCTCGGACCGCGTCACGTCGAGTCCGGCAGTCGGATCTTCGAACCCGTAGATCTGGGGGTAGGAGTAGTGCTCCTCCCAGTCGACTTTCAGGTCGAGCGTCCCCGCCGTGATGGTGTTGTCTTCGAACGATTCGGTGTCCGTGAGGTATGCGGACGTTCCGAGGCCGGCGGCCGCGGACGCGAGGCCGACGCCTCCCAGTCCCGCGAGCACTCGCCGCCTCGAAAGCCGGTACCGTTTGCCGTCATCGGTCATAGTTGCTCCCCCCGTGAGGGGAAACCCACTGGCGGAATCGAACCGCCGCATCGCGGCGAGTCCGCGCGAGCGAGTCGGCGCGAACTCGAGTCGCGATTCCCAGCGTGGGTGAGTGGCCGCATCGCTACGAACTGTTGAACGGTGCGCCGTTGTTCCGGACCTGCTCGGCGTCGAACCTGAGCGTGAACGTCACCTCGTCGCCCTGGATGTCGTTGCCGACGCCCGCCGGGAGTTCGAGTAGCTGGTAGAACCACGCGGCGTCGCTGTTCGTACCGACCTCCAGGGGGTCTCCGGTCGACGGGTCCCGGAGCAAAACGCCGGTCTTGTAGACGTCGTGGGCCTCGTTCATCGTCGTGTAGTGGGCGCCACTCGGGGTTTCGCCATCCACGTTCGTCGGCGCCTCGTAGCTGCTCAGACCACTATCGTTGAGGTCGGTCGTCTCGTCCAGCGGCTGGAGGGCCGCGGGAGAGGTCCCGCCCGACGTATCCGGGTAATCTGCCCAAATCGTCGAGAGGAGCGCATCTCCCAGGTCCCCCGGCGAATTCGTGTCCGTCTCCGGTTCCGGATTCGCGCCCTCGTCGTTGTCGTAGTCCTCGTCGACGGACGTGACCTGGACGTATCCCGGATTGGCCATGACCTCGGGATTCCACTCGAGGATGAGCCAGTCGCCGGGCTTCATGTCGGCGACCGTGATCGTCACCTCGTTCCCGTCTGCGGTGTCCTTCGGAGTGATCGTCGTGTTATCCCGGACGATTGCGGTGCTGTGCGCGATGTTGTCGACGGTGACCCGCAGGTTCAGTTCGCCCGCGGTGATGCTGTTCCCGTCGAACGACTCGCTGTCGGTGAAGTACGCGGAGGTGCCGAGCCCGGCACCAGCGGCGGCCGCACCGACGCCGCCGACGCCTGCGAGCACCTTCCGCCGCGTCAGTTCGAAGTTCTTGTCTGTCATTCGTATCGCTCCCCACTCCTGGGGAAGGCCCACCGGCGGAATCGAACCGCCGAGGTGCCAGCGTGGGCGGGGCGGGCTCAGTCGCCCGGAACCGCGTCGCTACGGGTCGACGTCGTTGTCGTTTCCGTCCTGGATTCCGTTCGGGAACGTGGAGTTCTCGGTCCGAACCTGCGCCGGCTCGACGTCCACCAGTCGGAGGCCGAGCGGCGCGCTGCTGCCGCTCGTGTCCACCTTCCGGAGCAACGCACTGTCGTCGGCGACGGAGTCGTCGCCGTCGTCGTCGTGGAGTTCGATGTCCTCGCCCTCGCCGGCCGGGAGACTGCCGCTCTGGCCGTTGTTCCGCGCGACGACGTTGTCGAGCGTGACGCGCTGTTCGGTGCGGCTGCGGTCGCCCTTCCAGCTGACGTCGACGCCCTCCTCCTGGTTTTCCTCGACCGTCGAGTCGAGGATGACGTTGTTGTCGCCGTTGAAGTAGAGGCCGTTGTCGCCGTTCCTCGCGGCGTGCACCGTCTCGACGTGGCAGTCGTTGGCGTACCAGCCCGTGAGACCGTCGTTGCCGTTGTCTTCGATGGCCGTGTCCCGGACAATCGCGCCGTCGATGTAGTTGAGGACGAGCGCGCGGCCGCGGCCGTCGTTCCCGTTGTCGACGATGGCGGTGTTGCTCACCAGGCCGCCGGCGAGCCGACCACTCGAACCGCTGTTGTCGTTGTACTGGATGACCTGGTCAGCGCCCGTCGCCGTGAGGTCGCCGACGCGGACGTTGTCGGCCCGGATCTTCATCCCGAGGTCGCGGCCGCCGGTCAGACTGCCGCTCCCGCCGACGTCGAACGCGTCGTACGTGGTATTCGACGGCCCCTCGCCGCGAATGTCGAGAGTCTTGTCGACGGTGACCTCGCCGGTGTGCGTGCCTGCTTCGAGCAGGAGCGTGTCGCCGCTAGACGCGTCGTCGACGGCCGTCTGGAGGTCGTCGCCGGTGCTGACGAGCGTCCAGTCGCCGACGCCAGTGTTGTTCCTGGCCTGCTCGGCGTAGAACTGCAGGTCAAAGCCCACGGAGTCGGCCTGGATCTCGTTGCCGACCCACGTCGGCACCCACCAGTCGAGACGCACGCACGTGTCGTCAGTCGGTTCGTCGGTGCTATCGCCGCCGTCGAACGTCGGTCGGTCGACGACCCCTGCGGTCGGGTCGCCGTCGCCGTGCAGCGGGACACCGGCGTGCAGGTCGGACAGCACTCCGAGCAGCGTCCCCTCGGTGAGCAGGACGTCGTCGTCGTTGCTGTCGCTCGTCTCGCCCGTGTAGTAGAGCGCCGCACGCGTGTACGTGGCGAGCTCCCCGCCGTCGCCCGTCTCCCAGGGCGTGTCGCCTTCCGGTTCTGTGACGGCGTTCTCGCTGTCGTCGGTCAGCTCGCCGCTCATCCACAGATAGGCGGGATTGTCCACCAGCGAGAAGCAGAACTCCAGGGAGCCCTCGTCGCCCGGTTTGACGTCCGAGAGGCTGTAGCTGACGCCGACACCCTCGCTCACGTCTTCGTCGCCCTGTACAGTCCCGGACAGTGGACCGTCGAAATTCCCGCTGGCCGACCCCTGATCGACCATGAAGTCGTAGTGGACGTAGAGGTCGAGTTCGCCAGCTTCGAGCGTGTTTCCGACAAACGATTCCGTATCGTTCAGGTACGCGGACGTGCCGAGTCCGGCGGCCGCACCTGCGGCACCAATCGTGCCGAGGCCGGCGAGGACGCGACGACGCGTGAGTTCGAGTTGCTTCGACATGGTTTCTGTCGGCCCAACGGCAGGTCGGGCACTGTCAACCCCTGCGTCTCATACCCCCATAGCTAATCGCGGAATTCCCAGGAAAACGGCCAATTGAGCGGGTTTAAGCCCGTTCCTTAGGATTTAGCAGCGTCCTTCCCCCGCGAGTCCTCGGCTGTGTTGGAGAGAACGGAACGGAAACGGAAACGCGCTCGCTGTAGTGAGATTGGAGACTACAGTATCTCATCGAGACGATGAAAGATGATAGAATATTGCAGGAGATGATAGAATGGGATCGCACACTGTGAGGCTCGGACAGTGAGCGGAGAGAATACGGTAGCGTCGATGTGAGGGGGTCGGCGCTGTGGAGATGCGACCTTCGACGCTTCCGCCGCCCCCATCGCCGTCTGGCAGAGAGTGTCGCGTTGGCTCCGACTGGTCGGGCGGTGGTCGCAACCGAATCGCTACACCCAGTGAAGGAGATAGAGGAGATAGAGGCCCGCGCCGGTAACCCCCCCACCAGCGAGAACGAATCCAACCCCGAAGAGGATGGACGGCGCGTACAGCGCAAGCTGGACCAATTGCAGACCGACCAGGATGGCGAACAGCGAGAGAATCGTCCAGAGAGCGGTTTCGAGTACCGTTCGACTCGTGCCGATGAGTTCGTCGCGGACGATGGCCCGAACCTCTCGTTCGCTGAGTCCATCGTCGGGCGCCATACCGGTGTCTCGGAGAGTCAGCAACAATAAGATGTCGACTGACTGGCTCGAGCCACCAGCGGTTCCGGACTCTCGAAGAATCGACCGACGGTCTACGAGCGTTCGATCCGAGTCCCCGAGATGGTGCCGGCTGGCGTGAAGCTATTCGTCGCAAGGACAGCGCTCAGGTCCAGCGACCCCGTACCGTCGCCGACGTACACCTCGTCGTCCTGACTATCTCCGGAGAATTCGTTCGATTCGATTGTCACCGTCGAGCCGTCCGTCGAACTGCCGACAACCACGTGGAATGGCGGCGCGAAATTGTCAGAGGTCGTGGTCTCGACGTCCGAGATCGTGTTCTCGCGGATGGTCACATTCGACGGACCCGTTGCGCTACCGCCGCCCTGAGCGAGGGAGATCACCTGCGTGAACCCGCCCGGAGCGCCGCCCGAACCGGGAATCGTCCCTTCGGTGTTCAGGTCGCTGATTTCGTTCCCGTCGATGACGCCGGAAACGTCGCCGTTGAATCTGACAGCGACCGTCGAGCGCGTGTCCAGCAGCCCAGTGATCGTGTTCCCCCGGACTGTCGCGTCGGTTATCTGGGTGCCCGACTCGTTGACCAGAATCGCCTGGACGGCGCCCTCGTCCTCGTCGGTTCCCTCCAGGTTCCGGAGTTCGTTGCCGTAGATCGTGATGCCGCTGGTGCCGTCACTCGCCAGAATCCCGATCGGGTTCGCGTCGTCGTCACCCGTTCCGATGTCCGCGAGGACGTTGTGCTGCAGGCAAACGTTCTCGCTGCCCGAGGAGACGTCTATCCCAACGGTTCCGGCGTAGTCGGTCGGATCCCCAGAACCCTGGGTTCCGGGGTTCCGGATTTCGAATCCGTCGACAGTGACGTCGTCTGCCTGAACGTCGACGGTGGACCCATTCGAGTGCTCGACGACGGGTCGTTCTGCGCTCGCCCGCGCGAGGGTGAGTGGCGTATCGACGTCGATCGCCTCGGTGTAGTCGCTTCCGTCCCCGAAGGTGCCGCCGAAGACGCTGACGACGTCGCCCGCGCTGGCGTCGTCGACGGCACTCTGGATTGCGTCACCCGGCAGCACGGTTGCGTCCGCGAACGGGTTCTGGGGCGCGGGGTTGTTGCGCGTCTGGTAGGCCGCGAACGTGAGGCCGAACGCCACACCGTCCGACTGGATCTCGTTACCGACGTCGGTGGGAACCTCCCACTCGATGCAGAGACACGGTCCGTTCTGTGTGCTGCTATCTGGCGACGAGGGATACGCGTCCGTTCCGGTGGTCGTGGCGTCGCCGTCGAGCAGGAATCCGCTCTCGAGTTCCTTGAACAGGTCTGCGAGCGTGTAATCGGCCGGGTTCTGGAACTCGTGGATCACCCCGCCACTCTCGGTACAGTACGACACGTCGACCTGGAGTACCGCCGAGAGTTCGCCCGCCCCCGCTCCGCTCGGAACGTTTCCGAGACTTCCGGCGTCGGAGCCGTCCACGTCCCCCTCGGGTTCGGTCTGCCCGTTCTCGTAGTCGGTGACGCCGACGGTACTACCGATCCAGAGCCACCCCGGGTTGTCGACGATCTTCGGGCTGAACTGCAGCGAGCCGCTATCGCCGGGTGTCAGGTCGTTGATCACGTACTCCCCCGTAGCGGTTCCATCGCCGTCGATCGTCCCGTCGTTCGTCGTGCTTCCGGTGGTGACCCCGTCCTGGCTGACAGCCGTTTCGTAGTCGACGTACAGGTCCACTTCTCCGGCCCGAATCTCGTTGCTCTCGACGGTTTCCGTGTCGCTGAAGTACGCGGACGTCCCCAGCCCGGCCGTCGCAGAGGCCAAGCCGATACCGCCCACGCCCGCGAGTATTCGACGTCGTGTGAGTTCGAATTCTCTCATCGTACACCCCTCCCGGGAAACTCACGAGCGGAGTCGAACCGCTCGACGGTCGCGTCGCACCTGCGTGAGTCGGACGTCTCGATTCGCGAACGACGAGTGTCGGAGGCGACTCAGGGCCCGGTCGGGTTGTCGTTGTTCCGACACTGCTCGGTGTAGAAGCCGAGGTCGAAACTGACCGTGTCCCCCTGGATCTCGTTGCCGACGTCCGTCGGCACCCACCAGGCGAACCCGACGTACCGGGTAAGTCCTGGCTGGTAGCAGTCGCCACCGTTCAGCACGTAGCCGTTCTGGGCGGCACCGAACTCGTCGAAGGCGTCGGCGAGCGTCCCGGCGAAGATCGTCTCCTCGCAGAGTTCGCCGGTCGTGAGGTCGCCGTAGGTGTGGTCAGTGAGGTCCCCGGAGAAGGACCGACGCTCGACCACGGTTCCGTCGCTGTCGAAGAACACGAGTTCAGTCCCCTGACTGATCGACCCGACGAAGTCGCCAGTCCCGGAGTCCGACACCGCCAGGCCCGTCAGGTCCTCGCCAGTCTCGAGTTCCGCGACCTGCGAGACGCTGCCTGACAAGAGGTCGACGGTGTGGAGGGCGTTCGTGGCGTTGGTGTACAGGTAGAATTGGCCGGTCGACGTAAACGCGTTGTCGGCACCGTTGATGTCGACGTCGAGGTCAATTCTGTCCGTGATTTCTGGCGCAGTCTCCGGGTTGGACACGACGAACAGTGCGTCCTCGGCCATATCGCCGACGTAGAGCGTCCCGTCCGTGTCCACGGTGACCTGAACGACGTCGTTGAACGGTCCGTGTCCGTCGGGGTCGTCAATCGGGTCGATCGACAGTTGCGCGTTCGGAACGTCGTACGTCGCGAGTTCCATCTGGTTCCACGGAACAGCATACACCGTCTCCCCATCGGGAGACGCACCGGTGTGGGCACGGTCCAGCACAGTGCCGCCTTCCTCGAGGTCAGTCAGGTGGGTCGTAGCTGCACCTGAACTGATGTCGACTTCGTAGAGGCTCGCAGGATCGTCGTTGTGCTCGTAGTCCGTCATGTAGAGCGTGTCTCCACACTCGCCCCTGTCGAGAACGTTGTCGCCGTCGTCGTACCACCAGACGGTCTGGATGTTCTCTGCGAGCTCGCCCCCGTCCGACTCGCCGTCCCCGAGCGCGGCCTCCTCCGGTTCCGTCAGTTCGCCGCCACTCTGCGAGACGTTCCCCGTCTGCAGCCACACGTAGCCGGGGTTGCCGCAGAGGTGGAAACTCAGCGTGAACTCCCCGAAGTCGCCGGGTTTGACGTCTTGCAGATTGATCAACGGCTGCGGCTCGTCGTCGACGTACGTATCGGCGTTGTTCGTTCGGGTCGCGTTGCCGCCGCCCGGGGTGAGGTCGTCGTCTACGTCCGCCCCGTGCGCGCAGGCATCGTAAACGAACTGGTCGTCGACCGCGTCGTCGTTCTCCCCGATTGTCTCCTGTTCGCCGTCGTTGTCGGGGTCCGGGAACGCCTCTATCGCCGTGTTCGACATGTAGGCACCGAGGTCGTCCTCGTGCACCCACACCATCGGGTTCTCCGGATGCGGAAGACCGACGTAGTCCCCCGATTCAGCTGGTTCGGCACGCTGGACGGCGAGACCCGCTGCTGGATCGTCGAAGCCGTAGAGCTGCGGATACGAGTAGTGTTCCTCCCAGTCGACTTTCAGGTCCAGCGTCCCCGCCGTGATCGTGTTGTTCTCGAACGACTCCGAATCGGAGAGGTACGCTGACGTCCCGAAGCCGGCCGCGGCAGAGGCGAGCCCGATACCGGCCGCTCCAGCGAGCACGCGACGCCGCGTCAGGTCCAGGCCAGCGGGTTTGTCACTCATCGGTAGCCCCCTGAGTTAGGTACTGAACGGGGAGTCGTTGTTCCGGGTCTGTTCGGCTTCGAAGACGAGGTCGAAGCTCAGCGAGTCCCCCTGGATCTCGTTGCCGACCTCCGCGGGAATCTCGAGCAACAGGCAGAACTCCGGATCGAAGTTCTCACCGTCGTCCTCGATAGCCAGCGGGTCCCCCGCGCCGTCACGGATCGTGACGCCCGTGCTGTACGTGTCGTACGCCTCCTGGAGCGTGGTGTAGTGGGTGTCGCTATCGACGACGCCGCCCTCGTCGCGGGACGGGTCCCAGGCTTCTGCTTGGCTGCCGCCGTCGACGTTCGTGGTACCGTCGAGGCCAGACAACGCGGTCCGGTCGCCACCCCCGAAGTCGTTCCAGACCGTTGCGAGAATCTTGTCCTGCAGTTCCCCGGCTCCGTCACTGACGCCCGGGTCGTTGAAGTCGCCGGTCATGTTGGTCTCGTTCCCACTGGTCGGCTCGGGTTCGGTGTACCCGTTCTCGCTGGATTCGAGGTTCTCGGTGCGGACCTGGACGTATCCGGGGTTGTCTCCGATGTCGATGTCGAAGCAGATGATCCCCCAGTCGCCCGGCTTGACGTCGTCGACCTGCAGGCCAGTCACCGCCTCGCCGTCCGCAGTTGCTTCGAGCTCCCCGAGGTTTGTTTGTTGGGCCCAGTAGTCGTTGGCGGCTTCCACGCTCGCAGTGACCTGCATGTCGAGCGTGCCCGCAGTGATCGTGTTGTCTTCGAACGATTCCTCGTCGCTGAGATACGCGGACGTCCCGAGCCCCGCGACGGCACTCGCGACACCGATTGTGCCGAGGCCGCCGAGGACGCGACGCCGCGTCAGTTCGAGTTTCTTTGACATGGTTCGATTGGTCGGCCAACGGTGTTGGCCTTGCCACATCCACGATGGAGTATCCACATAGCTAATCGCGCAATCAGCACAGAAACGACCGATTTGACGGGGCTAAGCGACGCATTGAAAATTTTAGCGGGCCATAGCTCCGCTTCAGGGCCGCCGATACGCGACCCGGGAAGCGGTAAGTTCACCGATAAATATGCGGGTACGCGACAGGCTCTGTGTGTATGAGTCTCACCCGGTCGTCCGCGCTGGCGGAGGCGGACATCCACGACATCCTCAGGAACGACCGGCGGCGTCGCGTGCTCGAACACCTCCAGGAGTCGATGGGCAGCGTCACGCTCAGGGAACTGGCTGAGACCATCGCCGCCCACGAGGCCGGGGAGTCGCCGCCGCCGCGGCCGCTCCGCGAGAGCGTCTACAACTCCCTGCACCAGACGCACCTCCCGAAGCTCGACGCCGAGGGCGTCGTCGACTACGACAAGAACCGCAAGACCGTGGAACTCCAGCCCGGCGCGCGCGACGTGAACGTCTACATGGAGGTCGTCACGAAGTACGGCATCACGTGGGCGGACTACTATCGGTCGCTCGCGACGCTCTCGCTCGTGGTCGTCGTCGCCGCCGAGATCGACGTGCCGCTACTCGAGGCGCTCCCGGTGTTGCTCGTTGCGAGCGCGTTCCTCGCCGTCATCGCGGCGTCCACTGCCTACCAGCTGTGGACGCGGCGCTGGACGTACCTCCGCAGCCTGCTGCGCTAATTCTGGTCGCCGAGTTGGCATCTCGAGAGGTGGCCGAGCACGATGCGCGCCCTCACTGCAGAGGCCTCGTACAGCCACTAGGTGCTCCGCCACTCACTCCTCGGGGATCGGCGCTTCGAAGATGCGCGCGCCGCAGGCCGTGCAGGACGCCGCGACGACTTCGACGGAGCGACAGCAGGATTCGACCGTCTCCTCACCGAGCTGGACGTGGCCGTCGCAGACCGAACACCGGTCCAGCCACAGCCGCAGCCCGGCGAGCAGGCGAGTGCGTTCGGCGAACCCGCGGTCTCCCCACCCGGCGTCCGCGTCCGCGAGCACCCACCGCGCCCGCGGTGTCGGCGACGAACGCGCCCGGGACGGCCACTCGGCGACCGTCGCGTCGTCGACCCTCGCGAGGACTGCTTCGCCGCGGTACTCGACTGACGCGGACTCGTCGAACGACGGCGGGAGCAAGTGCTGGACGGCGGCGTCGACGTCGTCGGCGGCGGCCGCCATCTCCGAGCGCCACTCGGTCCGGAACAGGGAGTCCAGACAGAGGTCGTCGCGGTCCGGACACGGCGTGAGCGCGCCGGCGTCGAGGAGCACGGCCTCGGGGTCGAACGTTCCGTGCTCGTCGACCGGGTCGGCGTCCCCGGTCGTGGGTTCACCGTGTTCGAAGTACGCCAGCACGTCGTCCGGGAGGAGTCGTTGGGTCAGCGCGGGTGTCCCGGGAATCAGGTAGCCCCTGACGTACACCATCGCTCCGCCGAGGATGCCGGCGACGACGCCGACGGGGAACGTCAGCCAGGCGCCGAGGCCGACGCTCCCCGCGGCGACGAGCGCGAGGTTGAGCACCGTACACGGGAAACAACGGTTCTCGCCCGTGTACTCCGGGCGCCGGAGCGCTGCGACCGCACGACGTACCTGCATACACCCGTATCGGGAACCGAGTGGGTTAGGTATCCCCCTGCTAAGGCCGCTGAACGCGCTGTTAAAGGGTTTCAGGGTCTGACTGGCCGCCAGACGGCTCGGCCTCAGGCGTGGTCGCGCAGCACCGCCAGCAGTTCGTCGATTGGCGTCTCGGTGACGGCCAGCGAGTAGCCGTCCTGCTGGGCGAGGCCGGGCGCGTGCTCCCAGAGGTCGTCCTCCGAGAGGCCGTGGAGGAGGACGGCGTTCGGCGTCGGGTTGACGACCCGGAGCGCGATGCCGGGGCCTTCGCCGCGCGAGACGTTCGTGAACACGAGCACGCGGCTCGTGGACTGTCCGTAGAGCCGGTAGAACTCGTCGGCGCGCAGGCGGCGGATGGCTTCGATGGAGTCGATGACGGTGTGGCCGGTGACGCTGTCCCGCTCGCCGGCGACGACTTCGGTGCCGCCGACGGCGTCGTAGAGGTCGCCGAGGTCGACTGCGGCCGGGTACTCCTGGAGGTCGAGGACGACGTCGCTGTCGAAGCCCGCCGAGAGGACCCGCGTGTACTGCCGGATGTGCTCGCCGCCGCGGCGCTCGTCGATGTCGAGCAGGGCGTCGACGAGCCGGCGGACGAGCGCGATGCCGGGGCTCTCGCGGCGGCCGCTCTCGTAGTCGGAGACGACAGACGACGAAACGTCGAGCCAGTCTGCCAGCTGCGTCTGTGTGACTTCGAAGTCCGTCCGCCACTTCCGGAGGGTCGCGCCCGGGTCGTCGCTGAGCGTGATTTCGCCGGCGATGCGCTCGGCGAGGTCGTTTCGCGGGTCGTCGGCCATGGCGGTGAGTCCGGAACCGCCGTGGAAAAGCCTACCGGAGCGGATTCGACACGTGCCGAACTTTCCCGGGCGTCCGCCGACAGCCTCGCGATGCAGAAGTAGAACGCCACTCTCGAGGCACAGAACCAGGACGCTACTATCGAGGCACAGAACCAGGACACGCCCCATGACAGGCGCAAAACACATCCTGGTGTGGGACAGACTCACGTGCATGCCCTCGACGGTAGTTCACGTCGCGTTCGGCGCGCTCGTGGCGACGGCCTTCCTCCACGAGTTCGACGCGAAGGCCCTGGCAGTCGTGTGCGCGTTCGCAGCATTCCCGGACGTGGACACGTTCCTCGGCATCTGGATTGCGGGCGGGCACCGCGCACTCCTCCACACGCTGTTGTTGCCAGTCCTGCTGGGCGTCGTCGTCTACTGGGACGCCCACCGCGGGGAGTCGTGGCTGCGAGCCAGGTTCGGCCGGAGCGGCCCGCACGTCGCCGCAGTCGGCGTCGTCGCGCTGACGCTCGGCGGCATCCTCCCGGACCTGATGACCAACGGCGTGAACCTCCTCTACCCGGTCCACGACCGCTTCTACACGTTCGCGGGGAAACTCGAGCTGTCCAGCACGGACGGCGTCGTCCAGACGTTCGTCGACCTGAGCGAGGACGCGTCGAGTGGCGGCTCCGTCGGCGGGACGACGGAGAACACCCACTACTACACCGGCGTCGACCTCGAGCGCGGCCAGGACCCGGAGAATGCCGAGCGCGTGTTCCCCGTCGTCGCGTCGGGGATGCAACTGGTGGTCGTGGTGACGGCGATCGCCGGCGTCATCGGGCGGTTCCGGGAAGCCAAACGCTAACGACGCGGACGCACAACCGCCGGCATGGTCAGGCCGTACACGGACGCGGACCGCGAGGCGCTGTGGACGCTCAAGCGCGGCTTCGAAACGGGGCTCGGCGAGGGCACCGGGAGCGAGGACAAACAGGCGGCCTACGAGGCGAAACTGGACGCCGACTACCGGCGCCGGTGGCTCGACTGGGTGGACCGCTGCGTCGCCGAGAATCCCGACTGCGTGCAGGTCGCCGACGCCCGCGGAACGGGCAGCGACGACGTCGACGGCGCGCTCGCCGGGTACGTGTTCGTGCTCCCGGAGTCACTGGCGTTCGTCTGGGACGCGGCCGTCCTGAACGAAGTGTACGTCCACCCGGCCGCCCGCGGTGCCGGCGTCGCAGACGACCTGCTGGACGCCGCGCTCGCCGTGGCCCGCCAGCAGGACCTGCCACTGGACAGGATGGTGCTGGACGTCGACCGGGAGAACGAGCGCGCGCAAACGTTCTACGAGCGGCACGGGTTCGAGCACGTGGGGCGAGGATGCTCGGCCAGGGACTCTGAGCGCGCCTCAGGTCGCCGTCGTCGCGCCGATTGCACCGCCGAT
>NZ_WUUU01000016.1 GCF_009831555.1 Halobacterium bonnevillei
GCGACCGTTCGCGTCGCCGACGACGCCCGTGCGGCCGTCAGGCGGTCGCGGGAGCGCGTCGAGGACGTCCTCGAGGCCGGCGACCCGGTCTACGGCGTGAACACGGGGTTCGGCCAGCTGGTGGACACCCAGATATCCAGCGACGACCTCGAGGCCCTCCAGACGAATCTCGTCCGCAGTCACGCCGCGGGCGCGGGCCGCGAACTCGGCCGCGAGGAGGTGCGCGCACTCCTGTTGACGCGACTGAACGCGCTCGTGAAGGGGTACTCGGGCGTCCGCGAGGACGTCGTCGACCTGCTCGCGGCCCTGCTGAACGAACGAGTTCATCCGGTCGTCCCGTCCCGGGGGAGCCTCGGCGCGTCCGGCGACCTCGCGCCGCTGGCGCACCTCGCCCTCGTCCTCATTGGTGAAGGGGAGGCGCACAACGAGGGAGACCGACTGTCGGGCGGTGAAGCCCTGGAGCACGCAGGCCTCGAACCGGTGACGCTGGAAGCCAAGGAGGGGCTCGCGCTCATCAACGGCACCCAGCTCACGACGGGACTGGCGGCGCTGGCGCTGCTGGACGCAGAACGCGCGCTCCGCGCGGCGGACGCGGCGGGCGCGCTCACGACCGAAGTCACGATGTCCACGACCGCGAACTGCGACCCCGCGATCCACCGCGTGCGACCGCACGACGGCCAGGCCGCGAGCGCGCGGAACGTCAAGCGCCTCACCGAGGGGTCGGACGTCGTGGAGTCCCACCGGAACTGCGACCGCGTGCAGGACGCCTACTCCATCCGGTGTCTGCCCCAGGTACACGGCGCGGTCCGGGACGCGCTCGACCATCTTCGGGACGCGGTGGAGACGGAGCTCAACGCCGCGACGGACAACCCGCTGGTCTTCGACGCGGCGTCAGCGGACCGCGCGCCAGCGGCACCGACGCGGCGGCCGTGCTCTCCGGGGGGAACTTCCACGGCGAACCGCTGGCGTTGCGCCTGGACTACGCGGCGAGCGCGCTGGCGGAACTCGCCGCGATCTGCGAGCGCCGCGTCGACCGCATGCTCAACCCGAACCTCCAGGAGCCACACCTGCCGCCGTTCCTCGCGCCCGACAGCGGCCTCCACTCGGGGCTCATGATTCCCCAGTACACGGCCGCGTCGCTGGTCAACGACCTCCGGTCGCTCGGGCAGCCTGCGGTCGACAACACGCCGGTGTCTGGCGGCCAGGAGGACCACGTCAGCATGAGCGCGGGGAGCGCGTACGGGTTCCGCGAGGCCGCGGAGAAGGCCGCCAGCGTCGTCGCCGTCGAACTGCTCGCCGGCGCGCAGGCCAGCGAGTTCCTGGAGGATGCCCTCACGCACGCAGACGGCACGAGCGCGGTGTACGGCCTCGTGCGCGAGGTGTCGCCGCCCGTGAACGCGGACCGCTCGCTGGCCGACGAGATGGACGCTGTCGCCGACCTGGTGCGCGAGGGCCTGGTCGACGACGCCGTCGAACGCGCGCTCGGGTACGACCTGGAGTAACGCATTTCCGCCACCCCGCCGGACGCACTGGCATGGTCGCCGTCCGCCGCGTCCCGGAGTCGGACTTCGACGCCGTCTACCAGTTGCTCTGTGAGCGCGTCGGCCACCGGGACCGAGCGACCGTCCGGACCTGGTACGACGACCGCCCGGAGCTGTTCCACGCGGCCTACGAGGACAGCGCGGGCGGTGGGGACGCGGCTGACGGCCTCAGGGAAGGTGGAGCCGCCGCCGACGTCGTCGGAATCGCGATTGGGCGCGAACGCGGCGACGACCACGTCGAACTCGCGGGCATCGGCGTCCGCGAGGCGGACACGCGACGCGGCATCGGCTCCCAGCTCCTGAGCGCGTTCGAGACGGCTGCCGCGGACGCCGGGTTCGGGCGCGTCAGTCTCGGATCCGCGGGCGGCTACGTAGACGACTTCTACCTCGCGAACGGCTACGACCCCGAGAGCATTCTCGTTCGCCTCCACCCCGATGACGTCACCGAGAACGTCCGCGACCTCGGATTCGATATTCTCCGGGAGCGACGCGAGGACGAGACGCGGAAGTTCTACGTCGCGCCCGGCGGCTACGACCCCGAGCGCGTCGAGGCGGTCCGGTCGGCGTTCGGGGACCCGCAGGCCATCTACGTCATGGAGAAACGGATCTGAGACGGTCGCTGCCCGGGCAGCTATCAGAACTCCGGCTCCCGTCCTTCGAGGAACGCGGCGACGCCTTCCTCGTGTTCGGCGGTGTCCTGGGCGTGGCTCTGCACGAGCGTCTCGTGGTCGATGGCGTCCCCGAACTCGCGGCCGAGATTGTCGTGCAGCGCCTGCCGGATCATGCCGATAGTCCTGGTGGGGTGTGCGCGCAGGGTGTCCAGCAGGTCGTCGAGGGCGGCGTCGAGGTCCGATTCCGGCAGTGCTTCGTTCACGAGGCCGAGGTCGGCGGCGTCGCCGGCGTCCACGAACTCCGCGGTGAACGCGAGGCGTTTCGCGTCGCGGAGGCCGACGAGTCGGGGCAGGAGGAAACTCCCGCCGGTGTCGGGAACGAGGCCGACGCGCACGAACGCACAGGAGAACCGGGCGTCCGGGACGGCGTACGCGAAGTCGCAGAGCGCGACGACGGCGAGGCCGGCGCCGATGGCGTCGCCGTTGACGCGCGCGACCAGCGGGACCCGCGACTCCATCGCCGCCTCGGCGAGTCGCCCGAACGTCTCCTCGACGGTGTCGTAGTAGTCTCGGACGTCGCCCTCGCGGTCCGCCATCGCTTCGAGGTCGCCGCCGGCGGAGAACGCGTCGCCTTCGCCCGTCAGCACCGCTGCGTCGTGCGTTTCGGGGTCGAGTGCCTCGATCTCGTCGGCGAGCGCCGCGGCGAGGTCGGGGGTGAACGCGTTCTTCGCCTCCGGTCGGTCGAACGTGATGTGGCGGACGCCGTCGACAGTCTCGGTGTGCATGCCGTAGTGCTTCGCGGACCGGGGCCGTAAGCGTTGGCCGACTCGCGTGCGGCGCGGTAGCACGCCTCGGAAAATATTATCGTGCTGTCATTCGTCGCCGGGAGTATGCCGGTCCCCGACGCAGTACACGTGTTCCCGCAGACGCTCGAGCTCGACGACCACCCCGACTCCACAATCAATCCCGGAGCCGTGGAGACCGACCGCGGCCTCCTGCTGATCGACGCCGGCTTCCCTGGCGAAATCGAGCAGGTCGAGGCGAATCTCGACGACGCCGGCTTCGACTTCGCGGACGTCTGGGGCGTCGTGCTCACCCACCAGGACCCCGACCACGCCGGCGGCCTCGCCGACATCGTCGAGCGCGCCGACCCCGTCGTGTTCGCACACCCCACCTGCGCGCCGTACGTGGACGGCCGCGAGTTCCCCGTGAAACTCGACGACGAGCGGTATCCCGCCGCGCCGGTCCACGTCGAAGTCACGGACGGCACGAGGTTCGACACACACGCAGGCCCGATGGAGGTCGTATTCACCCCGGGCCACGCACCCGGGCACATTTCCGTCCACTTCCCGGAGGCGGGGTTCCTCGCGTCCGGGGACGCACTGCACGCCCCGGACGGCGAACTCGACGGCCCGCGGTTCCCGATGGACGAGGACGAAGCCGTCGAATCGGTCCGGAAACTCGCAGCGCGTGACTTCGACGGCACGCTCACCCAGCACGGCGGCGTCGTCGACGAAGGCGCCGACAAACTCGACGCGGTCCTGGCCGACCGAGAGGAGTAGACGACTGTCGGTCCGTCGGAGACATCCCTCGAGGAGTCCTCACAGCGTTTCGCCGAGTAGGCGCGAGAGCCCGCGACGCAGGCGCTCGAGGAACGCCGACTTCGAGATGCCGAGTTCCGCGGCGACGTCGCTGGCGTCGGTGTCCCGCGGCACCGCGAAGTACCCCAGTTCGAAGGCGGCCTGCAGGGCCTCGCCCTGCGCGGGCGTCAGCCCCCAGCGGTCGGCGACGGCGGCGTCCGTCTGTTCGCCGATCGGGTACGTGCGTTCCAGCGTCACGCCGACGGCGTCGCCCGCGGCTTCGAGAACCTCGTGGAGGACGTCGTGGCCGACGACGGCGCCCGTGAAGCGCGCGTCGCCGTCCCGGTAGTGGAGGGTGTCCGTGAGGAGGCCGGCGTTCGTGAGCTGGTGCACGACGCAGGGGTGTTTGGAGAGACACCGGTACGTGTGTCGACCGTCCGAGCGAGCGACGTGGAGATACCGGATGCGGTCGTCGGCATCGAGGGTGGCGGCGAGGTCGTCGCCGTCCGCGGTCGAGAACTGGAGCAACGCGTTGCCGTCCGGGCGGAGCTGCGGCGGGCGGGCGTCGACGCTGGCGCCGGTCTCGCGGGTGGCGTCGGCGAGCGGGCAATCGTCGCCGTGCACGCCGAACTCGACGTACAGACACTCCGGTATCACGGCCCGCGGTAGCACGTCCCGGTACTTGAACCCCGCGCATGGCCGGGTCAATGCCTACCCACGCGTAACCCGCACGTTCGTTCATGGACATCGACGACGTCAAAGCGAGGGCGGGTCCCCGGGAGTTCAGTCCCAGCGACGACCTCCCGCTGGAGTACCGGGAGGCAGCCACGCGAATGCTCGAGTTCCACGCCAACAGCGAAGTGATGGGCGGCTACCTCGACAAGGAGTTCACGCGCATGGCGCCGTCGCTGGACCGGAAACTCGCCTGCACGGCGAAGTGCCAGGACGAGATCGGGCACGCGCAGCTCCTCTATCGGGCGGCCGAGACGCTCGGCGTGAAGACCCGCGAGGAGATGCTCGCTGACCTCACGAACGGCGACGGGAAGTTCCTGAACTGCTTCCATTACCCCGTCGACTCGTGGTACGAGGCGCCGATGATCGACTTCTTCGTGGACGGCGCGGCGATGCGCCGCCAGGCAACGCTGAAAGACACCAGCTGGGAGCCGTACGCCCACGCGATGGACAAGGTGTGCTTCGAGGAGGGGTTCCACGTCAAGCACGGCGAGGACATCCTCCGCGAACTGATGACGTCCTCGAAGGCCAACCAGGAGCGCACTCAGGAAGTGTTCGAGGACTGGTGGCCGCGCATGCTGCAGTTCTTCGGCCCGACGAACGACGAGTCCACCCACAACGACTTCGCCCAACAGGTCGGCCTGAAGACCGTCTCGAACGACGAACTCCGGAACTCCTTCCTGAACATGTACATGCCGAAGGCCGAGAAGTACGGCCTCGAGATTCCGGAGTCCCCGCGCATCTTCGAGCGCGACGACGGCACGATGGCGGTCCGCGAGGACGACCTCGACTGGGACGAGTTCTGGACCATCGCGAAAAACGACTTCGAGGGCAGCCACGAGCAGATCGGGTCCCGGCGGCGCCGCCAGGAGGCCGTCGAGTGGGTTCGCGAGTCGATGACCGACTGGGAGACGGCGGGCGCCGACAGCCCGCAGGCGGCCGACTAACGATGATCTGGGAAGTGTTCCGACAGGAGGAGGCCGGCGACCGACACACGCACTGCGGGAACGTCCACGCGCCGGACCGCGAGATGGCGCTGCTGTTCGCGCAGATCCAGCACGGCCGCCGCATGCAGACGAACTCGCTGTGGGTCGCGCCGAGCGACGAAATCGGGGAAGTGGACGCCGACGAGACCGAGTTCGGCGGCACGACGGACAAGTCCTACCGGTGGGCGATCACGTACAACGAGATCGACGCGAGCTTCGCGGAGGAAGTCGCGGAGAGCGAGGCCGAGCAGGAGGAGGCCGCCGAGAAGCGGGGTGACGTCTGATGGCGCAGCCAGCTCCGGGCGACCTCTCGCCGGTCGAAGCCCAGTTGCTGCGGCTCGCCGACGACGAGTACGTGCTCGCGGAGCGATACACGGAGTGGCAGATCTTCGCGCCGACGCCCGAGGCCGACCTGGCGCTCGCGAACATCGCACAGGACGAGTTCGGGCACGCGCGGCTCTGGTACGACCTCCTCCAGGACGAGTTCGGGTACGAGGAACCGGACCTGCTGTGGGAGCGCGACCCCGGGAACTTCGTGCACAGTCCGCTCGTGGAACTGGAGACGCCGGACGGCGACTGGGCCGACACCGTGGTGCGGAGCTACCTCTACGACGTCGCCGAGCGGTTGCGGCTGGACGCGCTCGCGGACTCCAGTTTCGACCCCATCGCGGACCGCGTGCGCAAAGTCCAGAGCGAGGAGGGCTACCACCGCGAGCACGCGCAGTCGTGGCTGGACCGCCTGACCGGCGGTGGCGGTGACGCCCACCGGCGCGTCCAGAGTGCCGTCGACAGGCTGTTCCCGTACGCCCTCACGCTGTTCGCGCCCACCGCGAACGAGGACGAGATCGTGGCGGCGGGCGTGCGGACGCGGGCGCTCGCCGACGTGCGTGCGGACTGGCTGGACGAGGTCGTGCCGTACCTCGAATCGCTGGACGTCGTGGTTCCGGACCCGTCTGCGGTCAGCCACCCGGACGAGGTCGGCCGGGACGGCTCGCACACCGGCGACTGGGCGGCGCTCCACGAGGAGTTCACGGCGACGTACCACGAACTCGGCTTCGACGACCCCGCGACCCTGCGGAGTGAGAACGCGTGAGTTCCGACGCCTGTGCGCACACGGACTACGAGGACGGCGAGGTGCCGGAGGGCTACCCGCGCACCGGCGACGACGCCACCGGTGCGGAGGCGGACGTCTGGGGCGCGCTGGCCGAGGTCGAGGACCCGGAGATGCCGGTGTCAATCGTCGACCTCGGCCTCATCTACGACGTGACCGTCGAGGACGGCCACGCGTCCGTAGAGATGACGCTGACCTACACGGGATGTCCGGCGAAGGACATGCTCACGAACGACGTGCGGTGTGCAGCGATGACCGCGGCGGGCGTCGAGGACGCCGACGTGACGATCCAGTACTCGCCGCCGTGGTCCGTGGAGATGGTGACCGAACGCGGTCGCGAACAACTCCAGGAGTTCGGACTCAGCGTATGAGCGACCCCGACCCGAGCACCACGACGTCCCAGGAGGACCCGGTGGCGTGTCCGTACTGCGGGTCGACGAACACGGAGCGCGACCACCCGAAGGGGCCGGGTCTGTGCCGGTCGATGCACTTCTGCCGGAACTGCGAGCAGCCCTTCGAGCAGTTCGGATAAGGTCGGGTTTCCGACAACCCGGCCGCCGTACTGGCCTACTTTGGTTGTTGCAGTCGCCGCGCCTGACTTAAATCCATTACTGCGAAGGGCGTGGATTGACGGCGAGCCGAGCGAACATTAGCGCGTTCACCGTCACTTGCGGTTTCCTGTCGGTGGACGTGCCTCTGACACTGGTCGGGGTCGATGCCCGGCCCCGCCATTCTGACAACCAATCGATATATTAGGCTGGGTCTTCTCGACCGTTCCGTGGGTGTAATCGCCGAGTTCACGTTCCAGCACCCGAACCTGCCGCTCATGTCGACGCTCGAGGAGTCAGGCGTTCGCCTGGACCTCGAGCAGGCGGTCGCAGAGGACCCAGAGCGCCCAGTTCTCTTCGTGTGGGCGTCGCACGGGAACCTCGACCACTTCGAAGCGGCCGCCTGCGAGGACGACTCCGTGGACGACGTCACGCTGGTCGAGGACGCCGACGAGCGTCGGCTCTACCGGGTCCAGGTCAGCGAGCGCACAGAGAAACCGCTGTACCCGCTGGACGACCGCATGGAGGCCTCCAGGCTGGCGGTGACATCCACGGCGGACGGCGTGGAGGCGCGACTCCGGTTCCCGGACCGCGAGAGCCTGTCGGCGTTCCAGCCGCGCATCGAAACCCGGGGCATCGACGTCACGCTCCGTGGGGTGTTCAGCCAGACCGACCCCGGCCTCACCGACCAGAACGGTCTCTCGAGCAAGCAGCGGACGGCGCTCGTGACCGCCGTCGAACTCGGCTACTACGGCGTGCCCCGTGAGGCCTCGCTGGCGGACGTCGCCGACGAACTCGGGGTGTCCACGCAGGCCGCCAGCGAGCGCTGCGACGCGGCGTCGACTCGTTCGTGCGGAACGAACTGGACTGACTCGGCCGCGGCCGGGACCGCGTGCGGGCGGCGGACCGCGGGGTCTTTGTACCGGTGGCTCCCAGCGAGTGGTATGCGCGTCGAGAACTCGTTCATTCCCGCTCCCGGCGTCGGCGAAACGACAGAGCGGCGCCTGTGGGAGCACGGCGTCACGCACTGGGACGACTTCGACGCGAGTGCGCCCGGCGTCGGCGAGACCACCGCCCAGAACGTCTACTCGTTCATCGGCGACGCGCGGGACGCACTCGACAGGGGGGACACCCAGTACTTCGCCGACGCGTTCCCGAACAACGCGCTGTGGCGGCTCTACGAGAACGTCGCGGGCGACGTCGCGTTCTTCGACATCGAGACGACCGGCCTGGACAAGCGCAGCAGCGACGTCACGACGGTCAGCGTCCTCCACGGCGGCGACACGACGACGCTCGTGCGCGGCGACGACCTCACGGCCGAGAACCTCGCGGACCTGCTGGACGCCTCGCTGGTCGTGTCGTTCAACGGGAAGCGCTTCGACCAGCCGTTCATCGAGCACAACTACGACGTCGACGTGGACGCCCCGCACCTGGACCTCATGTACCTCTGCCGGCGTCTCGACCTCACTGGCGGCCTGAAGCAGGTCGAGGCCGACCTGGGAATCGACCGCGGCGGCATGGACGTGGACGGTCGCGAAGCCGTCCGGCTCTGGCACCGCTACGAGGACGGCGACGAGGACGCACTCGACCGCCTCGTCGAGTACAACCGCTACGACGCACAGAACCTCCAGACGCTGCTGGACACGGTCGCGGGTCGCCTGCACCAGGAAGTCTTCGAACCGCACGCGTAGTCGCTGACCGTCGCGGGTTTCGTCGTTCTCCGACCGGACAGCCCGGCCACCACCACGATTTATAACCTAGTGTTACCACTAAGTTGTTTATGCCCACGCAGTTACAGCACGCCCGCGAGGGAACCGTCACCGACGCGATGGAGCGAGTCGCGGCCCGCGAGAACCGAGACCCCGAGTTCGTCCGCCAGCAGGTCGCCGACGGGCAGGCCGTCATTCCGGCCAACGACCACCACGACGCGCTCGACCCGATGGTCATCGGCCGCGAGTTCGCCACCAAGGTCAACGCCAACATCGGGAACAGCGAGACCACCAGCAGCCGCGAGGAGGAACTCCGCAAACTCCACGCGGCCGTCCACTACGGCGCGGACACCGTGATGGACCTCTCGACCGGCGACGACCTCGACGGCATCCGCGAGATGAACGTCGAGCACTCTCCGGTCCCCGTCGGAACCGTCCCCATCTACGAGGCCGTCACGCGCGTGGACGACGTCCTCCACATCACGCCGGAGTTGCTGCTCGACGTCATCGAGAAACAGGCCGAACAGGGCGTCGACTACATGACGATACACGCGGGCGTGCTCGCGGAACACCTCCCGCTGACCGACGGCCGCACCACGGGCATCGTCTCGCGCGGCGGGTCCATTCTCGCCCAGTGGATGGAGGAAAACGGCGCGCAGAACCCCTTGTACACGCATTTCGAGAGCATCTGCGAGATCTTCCGCGAGCACGACGTCACGTTCTCGCTGGGTGACGGACTGCGGCCGGGGTCGCTCGCCGACGCCGGCGACGACGCGCAGTTCGCGGAACTGGACACCCTCGGGGAACTCACCAGGGTCGCGTGGGAGCACGGCGTCCAGGTCATGGTCGAGGGTCCCGGCCACGTCCCGATGGACCAGATCCGCGAGAACGTCCAGCGGCAACAGGCGGTCTGCGACGGCGCGCCGTTCTACGTGCTCGGCCCGCTGGTCACGGACGTCGCGCCCGGCTACGACCACATCACGAGCGCCATCGGCGCGACGGAAGCGGCTCGCGCGGGCGCGGCGATGCTGTGTTACGTCACCCCGAAAGAGCACCTCGGCCTCCCGGACGCCGAGGACGTCCGCGACGGCATGGCCGCGTACCGCGTCGCCGCCCACGCCGGCGACGTCGCCGCTGGCCTGCCGGGCGCCCGGGACTGGGACGACGCGCTCTCGGAAGCCCGCTACAACTTCGACTGGGAGCGCCAGTTCGACCTCGCGCTCGTCCCCGAGCGCGCGCAGTCCTACCACGACCAGACGCTGCCCGGAGACAACTACAAGGACGCGCGCTTCTGCTCGATGTGCGGCGTCGAGTTCTGCTCGATGCGCATCGACCAGGACGCGCGCGACGCCGACGGCGACATGGAAGCCATCGACGGACAGGTCGACCTCTCCGAGTCTCCGGCAGCGTCGGTCAACCTGCCGCCGACGGGCACGCACGACACGAGCCGCGTCCCGGACGACCTCGCCGACCACGACCATCCAACCGACGAACTCTCCGCGGACGACTGATCGCGCCAGGCGATGGCTCTGCGGACGACTACCCACACCGGACGGTGGGTTCGGACCGCCACATCGACGCCGGATTTTTGGGCGACAGCGCACTAGCCGCCTCCATGGCAGCGCGTCCACCGACGCGGAACGAGGACCCAGAGGAGCCGACTGCGTTCGGCATCGTCGCCGTCGACGACCACCTGACGGACGCCGACCTCGAGTTCCCCGCGACGAAACGCGACGTCGTCGACGCCCTGGGGGACCCGCGCGTGCCCCGCGGCCCGAACGACCCGGAGATCGCGCTCTCGACCGTCCTCGAACGGGTCGACCGCGAGCGATTCGAGTCGAGGCGCCAACTCCTCGACGACCTCCACCACGCCTTCGAGGCGGAACGCACCGGTACCACGAGCGTTCTCGCGTGGCTCAAGTCGCTGTTCTCGGCGTAGCGGATCGCGTCCGTTCACATTTCCTCGTCAGCCGCCTCCACGACGTACTCGAACAGTGGGCTCACCACCGTCGCGACCCGCGACTGCGAATCGACCGGAAGGTGGACGTGCAGGTGCCCGTCGGCGTCCGCGACTCGCTGGCAGACCGCGTGCAGGAACTGGAACAACTGCTGGCGCTCTGCCCGGGTGGACGCCAGCGGCACGCCGTCGACGCAGACCACCAGCTGGCCGGGGTCGAGGGTCACGCCGTCGTGTTCGAGATTCGACGTCGTGTCAGCGACAGCGACGCCCGCTTCGGGGAGCGCCAGGTCGTCGTAGACGCCGGTCTCGTACGTCTCGTCCGTGCTCGCGGCCTCGACGCCGTCCGGTTCGGCCGTCCGCATCCGCAGGCGGTACGCGCGCCCCGGTCCTGCCCGGGCGAGTCGCCGGCAGGCGGCGTCGTGGCTCGTCGCTCCGAGAACGAGTGTGGTCGTGCCGCGACGCGTCTCGACGACTGTCGATAGGTCCGCGTGGCGGCCGCCCTCGCGACTCATCGTCCAACGTCTCGGTACTTCGAGAGTTAATCGTTTGGGCTGTGCGCGGCGCTCGCCGCGTCGGCGGCGTCCCACGCGTACTCGGCGATGGCAGCCCGGTCGCCCGTCAGCCCGGTCGCGACGTAGTACGAGGCCGCCGCGTTCGCCAGTTCGAGCGCGTCCCGCCACACCCACCCGCAGGCTCGTGCGAACGCCAGCGCCGACGTGAAGCGGTCGCCGCCGCCGGTGAACCGACGGACGTCCGCCGCCTGGAAGTTCGGGACGTCGTAGACGCCCTCGCTGGTCGCTGCGACGGCTCGCTGTTCGCCGTGCATCACGACGGCCGCGACGCCCGCTCGCTCTCGGAGGTCGTGCGTCGCCTCCGAGACCGGTCCAGTGACGTCGAGAGCCCTCGCCAGCGACTGCAGCTCCTCGTCGTTCACGCTCAGCGAGACCTCGTACCGGTCCGCGAGCGCGCTGAGAGCGTCCACGAACTCGCGGCGCTCCGCCGCCGTCCGCACCCCGACCCCGCCCGGGTCGATAGTGAACACGTCTCCCTCCCGGGGTTCGTCGGCGATGCGGTGGAGTGCTGCCGTCGAGTTCGGCAGTGACGCCCAGTTCAGCCACACGACGGCGTCCGCGTCCAGCGCCCGCTCGCCGCCAGCCGCCGCGAAGTCCGCGTACGACCACGTCTGTATGTCCGTCGACTCCGTCGTCAACATCATCGCGGCGTCCTCGAACTCGTAGATGTTCACGGCGGCCGGCGCGCCCATCGAGTACCGGTCCACGTCGAGCACGCCGAACACGTCGTGGTCGAGGTGTCCGTACAACTCGACGTCCGCGTCGAGCGCTCGCGCCTGCATCGCCGCGTTCACCGACTGGCCGCCGGGTTCGACCCCGCGGCGGTCCGTCACGAACGACCGCTGGCCGCCCGTCAACCAGGCCGCGAACTGGTCGCGGGTCACTGGGTCCTGCTCGCGGTTCAACACGCCGAACCGCCGGTCGACGCTCCCGTCCGGCAGCAGCGTCATCGACGGCGACGGCGCGTCGGCCAACCGAGCACCCGGGTCCATACCCTTCGTTGCCCCCGTCGCCACTAAACTATTCCCGCGGCAGCACCGGACCTACCGGTCAGTCGCCGTCACGTATCCGCTCGACCGCAGCGAGGAAGCCGTCCGCGTTCGACTCGTCCAGCACGACGTCTGCGGCCGCGCGCGCGTCGTCGTCTGCGTTCGCGACTGCGTACGACTCGCCGGCCACGCCGAACATCTCCACGTCGTTGACTGAGTCGCCGATTGCGGCGAACTCGCCGGGGTCGTAGTCGAGTTCCGCTGCGACCGTCTGCAGCGCGGTGCCCTTGTTCGGTTCGGTCGCTTTCACGTGGTACGCGAACCCCGTGTCCACGACGCTCAGTCCGTAGTTCTCGGCGAGCTCTCGGAGGAGGGCAAGCGGGCGTTCGCGGCTGACCGCCAGTTCGGTCTCCCGCCAGCGGTTCACCAGGTCGGACTCTCCCCACCCGAGGTCGTAGCCCGCCTCCGCGAACTCCTCGCGGACCTCGACGGCCGCCGACCGGCCGTCCCCGAAGTAGAAGAGGTCGTCGTTCACGTACGCCACGCCGCCGTTCTCGGCGATGACGCGCTCCTCGATGCCCACGAAGTCGCAGAGCGCGACCGGGTACGGGAGTGCCTTCCCCGTCGCGATTACGACCGGGGCGTCCCACTCCCGGAGCACGTCCATCACGCGACTGTCGATAGAGCGGTCCGGACGACTCAGCGTGCCGTCGATGTCCACAGCGAGCGGCGCGACCATACACCCCCGGAGGCGACGCGGACCTAAATGCCGTACTCTTCGCGGCAGCCTTCTCCGGCGACGGTACTCGCTGTCGCCCCACGCCCCTGGTGCTCGTCGCTTCAGTCCGTGGATTCGGGCGCGTACTCGTCGTAGATGCGGTCCATGCGTGCCGCCATCACGAAGTCCGTCTTGTGGAGGCCGTCGATCTTGTGCGTCCACATCTCGATGCGGGTTTCGCCCCACTGGAGGTGGATGTCCGGGTGGTGCCACTCCTCCTCGGCGAGTTCGCCGACTTCGTACGTGAACTCGAGGGCGTCCCGGAAGTCCTCGAACTCGTAGGTGCCCTCGAGGTGGTGCTCGTCGACGACCGCCCAGACGTCGCCGTCGACGTCCGCGAGGTACGACTCGTACTCGGGTTCCGCGAGCGGTTCGTCCTCGGAGGTACACGCCTCGCAGGGTTCGTCGGCGAGCTCGGGTGTCATACCCCTACAGATGGCCGCAGCCCGCATGAAAGTTGGCGTAGGCGTAGTTCGACAGCTCCCGTTCGGGACGGCGAAGAATTTCATCGGTCTGACAACCCGGCCGCCGCACGCGCTGTCGAGACGCCGACTACGTACGGCTATATACGGATATAGAACTTACTAGCGGGGAGACAGCAGCGGTAACTATACCGATTGTTCATTCGGCCGCCTCTGCCGGCTGTTCGAGCGTGTAGAACGCGACCCCGCAGTTCTCGCAGGCCAGCACCGTCGGCGGCTCGTAGCTGGGGTCCGGGACGGTGTGTCCGCAGCAGTCGTCGGCCTGTCCTTCGACGACGTCGTCGCCGCAGACCGGACACGTATCCAGGAACGCGCACAGCGCGTGCGCCGCCAGCTCCCGGTTCGCAGCGGGCAGGTCGGTGTCGGCGAGCGCCTGCACGGCGCCGACTTCCGCGACTGCGACCGGCGAGGGGAGCCACGCCGTCGACTCGCCCGACACGACGAGGTACGTCTCGTCGTCGAGGACCTCTACGCGGGCGGCATCGATGCCCGCGACGTCCTGCTGTGCCGCCTCGACGAGCGCGTCCGGCGAGTCCGCGAGTGCCGACATGCGGGCTCGCCACGCGTCAGCGACACCGTCTCGGAGCCCGAGCTGGTCGCGTCGACGGTCACCACGCCCGCCTCGACCAGGGCCTCCAGAACTGCTTCGCCGTCCGCGGCTCCATCCCGGACGTCATCGAGACTGTCGGCACGGGGCGAGTGGTCGAAGACGTCCCCCGGGAGTCGCGCGGCCAGTTTCGGCGCGAACCGCGGCGTGTAGGGCACGAGATAGCCGCGCAGCCAGATCACGGCGGTGCCGACCACCGCGGCCGCGGCCGCCGGTATCGGCCGGAACGGGGCGAGAACGCCGACCACCAGCGCCAGGAGCGCGACGTTGAGCGCAGTGCACGGCCAGCAGCGGTTCGACCCCGTGAACTCCGCCCGCTTGAGCCCCGCGATGGTGGACATCGCCGGAGCAGAACCGTCGCTGCCTGTTGAAGCTTTGGATGCCTCGCTCGCCCGGGACCCGCTCGCTGGCGGCCGCTGGACCCGGTCCCGTCCTGCGACTCGAGCGAGCCAAACTTTAATAGATATCAATACCGTTGGTAGGCCTGCGAGAGTAAAAAATTGTACCTCCGGCCCCGAACACACTCGACTCCGTCCGCGTCGCTCGACGAACGCCGACTGGTCGCTACCGGTCGTCCGGCCCCACAGCACTCGTCACTGTGGGTGACAGCGTCACCGTCACTATGGACGACCGCCTCACCGTCAGTGTGGCCGATACAGGGACGCGGCCGTCTGACTGCGAGGCTGTGGCAGGAACCCGGTGATCCGGTGTCGCCGACGTTCGAGGCGGCGGAGGTGGCGCGTGCCTGAGCCAGCCATCGAGGGCGCGCTCTTCGACCTCGACGGGACGGTGTACCTCGGGGACGACCTCATCCCTGGCGCCGACCACGTCGTCGAACGTCTCCGGTCGGACGGCGTCGACGTCGCGTTCCTCTCGAACAAGGCGATCGACCGGCGCTCGGTTTTCAGCACGAAACTCACCGACCTGGGCGTCCCCGCTGACGAGGCGTCGGTCGTCAACTCCGCGTCGATCACCGCGAACTACCTCGCGAACGTCCACCCCGACGACGCCATCTTCGTCGTCGGCGAACCGCCGCTCTCCGAGGAACTGGCTGAACGCGGCCTCCAGTTGACCGACGACCCCGACGAGACTGACGTGCTGTTGGCGTCGATGGACCGCGGTTTCGACTACGCGACGCTGACTGACGCCCTCCACGCGATGGACGACGACACGGCCTTCCTCGCGACGAACCCCGACCGGACGTGCCCGGTCGCCGACGGCGAGATTCCGGACTGCGCCGCGATGGTCGGCGCCATCGAGGGCGCCACCGGGCAGGACCTCGACCGGGTGCTCGGGAAGCCCTCACAGACGACCGTCGACGCCGCCGCGGAGCTGCTCGGCGTCCCCCTCGAGCGCTGCCTGATGGTCGGCGACCGCATCGAGACGGACATCCTCATGGGCAACCGCGCCGGGATGACCACCGTCCTCGTGATGAGCGGCGTCACCGACCGCGACCAACTGGCTACCGCCGACACGCAACCCGACTACGTCGTCGAATCGATCGCCGACCTCGACGAGGTGCTGTGGCCGTGACGGGAGTGACGCACAGATGACCGAACTGCTTGTGGAACTCGGACTCGTGGCCGAACGGGCCGGGTCGTTCGTCGCGGAGTTCGTGCTCCCGCTGACAACCCAGGATTTCGGCGCGGACGGCGACGTCCTCTTCGAACAGGTCAGCGAGGAAGTCGTCCAGCTCGTGCTCGCCGTGCTGTTGGGGATGTTCCTCGGCCTCGAACGCGAGTGGTCCCAGAAGACCGCGGGCATCCGGACGTTCGCGCTCATCAGCCTGCTCGGGGTCATCTTCGCGATCCTCGACGATTCGATGCTGCTGGTCGCGGGCGCCGTCCTCGTCATCACGATGAGCGTGCTCCTCGCCGTCGAGAGCCTCATCGACACGGACTCCGAGACCCACCTCTCGTTGACCACGTCGGCGTCGATGTTCGTCGCGTACAGCGTCGGTGTGCTCGTCGGCAACGCGTTCTACATCGAGAGCGTCACCGTCGCCGTGCTGTCGTCGCTGCTGCTGGTGTTGAAGCGCGAGCTCCACGAGTTCGCGTGGGGGCTCTCCCGGGAGGAGATGCAGAGCGCGACGGAGTTCTCCATCCTCGCGTTCGTCATCTACCCGCTACTCCCCGACGAGGCGTTCGGCCCGTGGAACGCCATCGACGCCCGCACCATCTGGCTGCTCGTCATCGCCGTCAGCGGCATCGGGTTCGTGAACTACGTGATGGTCAAACGCTACGAGGGTCGCGGCATCGCCGCAACGGGCTTCTTCGGCGGTCTCGTGAACTCGACGGCCGTCATCGCGGAGATGGCCCAGCGCGCGGCGAAAAAACCCGACCTCCGGAACCTCGCGGTCGGGGCCATCCTCCTGGCGAACGCCGCGATGGCGTTCCGGAACGCGCTCATCGTGATTCCGTTCGTGCCCGAGGCCGCGTTCATCGTCGGCGTCCCGCTTGGCGCGATTACCGCCACCGGCGTCGTCCTCTCGCTGTTCGTCAGCGACTGGGACCAGGACCTCGAGACCAGCCTCACGTCCCCGTTCAGCCTGCGGAACGCGCTGGTGTTCGGGGTGTTGTTCCTCGCGATTCTGGTGGTCTCAGCCGGTGCGGAAGCGACGTTCGGCTCCATCGGCTTCCTCACCACGACGTTCCTCGCGGGCCTCATCTCAAGCGGCACGGCGACTGCGACCGCCGTGACGCTGGTGGGCACCGAGCAGATCAGCCAGGAACTCGCCGTGGGCGGGATCCTCGCGGGCACGTTGGCCAGCATCGTCGTGAAGGTCTTCTTCGCCGCGACCATCGACCGGGACCTCGTCAAGCCCGTGCTCATGTGGAACGCGGTCCTGATCGTCGTCGGTGTCGTCGCTGGCGCAGCCGTCATCGTCGCCCTGTGACCCGCCGACCTGACGTTCGGGCACCGGCGTCCCGATACGCTCTGCTCGCCACGGGTGCTATGCGTGTCCATGACTGTCGCTGTGGCTGTGTCTCGAACCGTCTGCTGCCGGCCTCGACTCCAAATCTTTCACTACCACCAGCTGGATATTGGTAAAGATATCCGTTGACGCGGGGGCGCGAGCCGCCTTCGCGTCCGTTGGTCGCGCCTACCGCCGCTCGTTCGGGCTGAAATCGGACGGAATCGGGGTCCCGGCGTACGTGCCCGCGAGTCGGAGAATCGGCCACACGGTCGTCGACGAAGTCGACGAACGTCCCACAAGTGGACCTACGAGCACCGCTGGACCGGAACGCTCCCGTTTTTCGGGGTTGTGGTCAGTCTCGCGGGGGTACCGCGAGCGTTAGACCGTGATTATCTGAATACCACCCCCGGGACCGTTGCCAAAGAATTAAGGTGTGACACATTCAAGCAAGGCGCCATGCGTCAATTAGACAGACGTGAATTTATCAGCGGAGTGAGCACGGCCGCGCTCGTGGGCGCGGCGGGCTGTACCGGTGGCGATGGTGACAGCGACGACAACAACGACAACAACGACGACAACGGTGGCAGTGGCGACGACGACGCGCCGGCGCACACCGACCCGTCGACGTACGCCGACTTCGACCCGTCGAGCCCCGAGTTCCCGCAGCTGACGAGCACGCTCATGGAGGCCGGCTTCGAGACCGGGACGATGGCCGACCTCGAACGCATGCAGGAGAACCAGCGCGACGAGCCCCGCTACGGGCAGCCGGTCGCGGAGACGCCCGACGACGAGAGCGACTTACTCAACCCCGACACGCTGGAGTTCTCCCTGACGCCGACAGAGGACCCGACCGTCTACGAGGACACGCTCAAGCCGCTCCTCGACAACATCGAGGAGGAGACCGGCAAGAAGGTCAATTACGCGTCACTGGACTCCTACGCCGCGCAGGTCGAGGCGATGCGCTCCGAACGCCTTCACCTCGCTGGGTTCTCCACGGGCGCAGTTCCGTACGCGGTCAACATCGCCAACGCCGTGCCGTTCTCCGTGCAGATCGACGGCAGCGGCGAGAACGGCTCGTTCGGCTACCGGCTCTGGCTCATCACGCAACTCGACAACGAGAACATCGGCAAACTCGAAGACCTCCAGGGCGAACCGAAGCAGAACGTCGCGCACGCCGACCCGTCCTCGAACTCCGGGAACCTCGCGCCGCGCGCGCTGTTCGCCAACCAGGGCGTCGTGCCAGAGGAGGACTACGAAGTCTCGTACTCCGGCGGCCACCAGCAGACGTCGCTCGGCGTCGCGAACGGTGACTACGACGCCGGCCCGGTCTGTTCGACGTGTTACGCTCGCGTCGCACGCGACGACCAGCTCGACCCCGAGAAGGTCAAGTGCATCTGGGCGTCGGAACCGTTCCCGACGACGGCGTTCTCCTACGTGAACACGCTGCACCCGGACATCCAGGAGGGCGTGCGCCGCGCATTCCTCGACTACGACTACCAGGACACGTCCATCGCCGAGGAGTTCGAAGGCCGCGGCACCTGGGTCGACATCGACTACGCGACGGTGTGGGACATCATCCTCCAGATCCAGGAGAGCCTCGAGGTCGAGTACGAGACCGGCAACCTCGAAGGCTAACGCCACCCACCCACTCGCTTTCAGGAATAGGCGTTGAACTATACGACTTCGCTACCTGTGATACGATATATTAACGCATGCTCTCGGTAACAGACCTGCAGAAGACCTACGACACCGGCGACGAGGCCCTCAAGGGCGTCTCCATGGACGTGACCGGCAACGAGATGGTCGCGGTCATCGGCCCCAGCGGCGCCGGCAAGAGTACGTTCATCAGGTGTATCAATCGACTCACTGAACCGACCGGCGGGAGCGTCGAACTCGACGGCGTCGAGGTGACCGGGCTCTCGAAGAAGGAACTCCGGAACGCGCGCCGCGACATGGGGATGATCTTCCAGGAGTTCAACCTCATCGAGCGCCTCACCGTCATGGAGAACGTGCTCTCGGGCCGACTCGGCTACGTGAGCACCTGGAAGGCGTTCCGCCGCGTGTTCGCCGGCGACGACATCGAGCGCGCGTACGAAGTACTCGACCGCGTCGGCCTCGGCGGCCACGAGAACGACCGCGCGGACGAACTCTCCGGCGGCCAGCGCCAGCGCGTGGGCATCGCTCGCGCGATCCTCCAGCGCCCGAAGATTCTGCTCGTGGACGAACCGACGAGCAGCCTCGACCCGGAGACGTCCCGGGAAGTGATGGACCTGCTCACGGAGATCGCCGCCGAGGACGACATCCCCGTGTTGATCAACATCCACGAGGTCGACCTGGCAGAGGAGTACGCCGACCGGATCGTCGGCCTGCGCGACGGCCAGAAGGTCTTCGAGGGAACGCCCGCCGACCTCGACGAGAGCGCGCGCGGCCAGATCTACCGCGGCGAGGAGATTCCAGACCTCACGACGGGCGCACAGCAGTCAGCGGTCGTCGAGGAGACCGCTGGCAGCACCCCGACCGACGAAGGCGAGACACGAAGAGGCTAACATGGCCACGAAACAAGAGGAGCGCCGCGAGTGGTCGCGCCCCACGGCGTTCTACAACCACTACGTCAAGTGGGCCGTCTACGCTGTCATCGCCGTGTTCCTGCTGTGGAGCGCGTGGAACATGCGCATCTCGTACGCTCGCGTCGTGGAAGGCTGGAACTCCGGCGCGGGGCTCGTCACGAGCATGTTCCCGCCGGAGCTCACGCCGTTCAAGACGGACCTCCTGATCGAGGGGATGGTCGAGTCCATCGCCATGTCCGTCGTCGCGACCATCATCGGCGCGGTCATCTCGATTCCCGTCGCGTTCATGGCCGCGGAGAACATCGCGCCGCGGCCGGTGTACTGGGTCGGACGCGGCCTCATCACGGTGTCGCGTGCGTTCCACGAACTCATCATCGCCATCATCGTCGTGAAGGCCGTCGGCATCGGCGCGCTCGCCGGCGTCATCGCGCTCACGTACAAGACGCTCGGCTTCTTCGCGAAACTGCTCGCCGAGGAGATCGAGGACATCGACGAGGGCCAGATGGAAGCCGTCGAAGCCACCGGCGCGAACGGCATCCAGACGATGCTGTTCGGCGTCGTCCCGCAGGTCATGCCGCGCATCGTCGGCCTGTCCATCTACCGCTGGGACATCAACATCCGCCACAGCACCATCGTCGGCATCGTCGGTGCGGGCGGCATCGGGTCGACGCTCATCAACTCCTTCGACAAGTACGACTACGACTTCTTCATGACCATCGTCCTCGCCATCGTCGCTGTCGTCATCGTCGGTGAACTGGTCAGCACCTACGTCAGGGGGCGGATCCAATGACCGACTACGAGACCTGGGAGCGACGCACGCCCCGCCAGCGAATCGTTCGGTACGTCCTCACCCTGCTGCTCGTCGTCGCGGCGGTCGCGTCGTGGCGCGCCCTGAACGTCAGGTACAACTACCTCGGCAGTGCGCCGACGGAGTTCATGGACCTCGTCAACCGGATGTACCCGCCCGCAGTCGGGTACTCCACGGAGATCGTCAGTCCGCTCATCGAGACGGTCCACATCGCCGTGCTCGGGACGGCGCTGGCGGTGATGCTCTCGGTTCCGGTCGCACTACTCGGCGCGACGAACACCACGCCGAACAAACTCGGGTTCGCCGTCGGGAAGTTCATCATCTCGTTCACGCGCTCGGTGAACGTCATCATCTGGGCGCTCGTGTTCGTCATCATCTTCGGGTCCGGGACGCTCGCAGGCGTACTCGCGGTGGCCGTCCGCTCGATCGGCTTCTGTTCGAAACTCATCGCGGAAGCCATCGAGGAGATCGACCCCGGGCAGGTCGAAGCGATCAAGGCGACCGGAGCGAACTCCGTGGAGACGGCGATCTACGCGATCGCGCCGCAGATCAAGCCCGCGTTCATCGGCGTCTCCACGTACCGCTGGGACATCAACGTGCGCGCGTCGACCATCATCGGGTTCGTCGGCGCCGGCGGCATCGGCGTCGAACTCAACACCGCAATCAACTTCTTCCAGTGGCAGCGCGTGCTCACCATCCTGCTCGCGATTCTCGGCATCGTCATCTTCAGCGAGTTCGTGTCCGCGTACCTCCGCCGCAAGGTCCGCTGACCGCGGCTCGTCGCCTTTTGCGTGCTCACTGCTGCACGTCGCCAACGCCGTACCGGTGTGTCCGCTGACTGCCGCGCGTCGAGTGCGCGTCGACACCGTTATGGCGCGTACGTCCCCTCCAGGACTGCGTCGTCGAGCTCGTGGCCCTCGATTTCGGCTTCGACCTCCTCCCGTCCCGACGACGCCCCCAGGTCGAGTCGCGTGTCGAGTGCGTACAGCTTGAACTGGTACGTGTGCTCGCGGTCCGGCGGCGCCGGCCCGCCGTACCCTCGCTCGTCGAAGTCGTTCGTCCCCTCTGAGGCGCCCTCTGCCTCCGGGTTCCAGCCCGATGGAATCTGTTCGACCTCCGGAGGGATGTTCCAGACGGTCCAGTGGTCCCACACCTTGCCCGCTGGCTCCATCGCGTCCGGGTCGTCGACGACCAGCGCGAGCGACGCCGCGTCCTCGGGTACGCCCGACACGGACAACGGCGGATTGACGTTCTCGGCGTCGTAGCCGTACTCTTCGGGAATCGATCCGCCGTCCTCGAACGCCGAACTGGCTAGCTGTAGGCTCATGGCAACCCCCTCGTGTGACTATTCGGCCATGCGACACAAAAATCTCGCCGCCGAGAAGCGACCCCCGTTTGAGGACTCCCGCACCCTCCTGACCCGGCGACGCGGTATCAAAGACGTTATTTCGGCGCTGTCCCGTACCTTGTCGTGTCGGGTCGTGCCGCGGTAGCTCAGTCGGCCAGAGCAGTCGATTTGTAATCGACAGGTCGGGGGTTCGACTCCCCCCCGCGGCTTCCCGCCGACCGACCGTCCACGCGCTTCTCGCTGACCAGAATCGTTTGCCCGGTCACAAGACGATGACGACGGCTCCTGTCGACTTCATCTCGAATTCGCCGAACGTTCAAGTGCGATAGCGAGGCCAACCCCCGCGTGACGTACCCTTCGAGGCGGGACGTCTCGCGGTCGCGCGGCGCAGCGTCCCGTCACCCCGATAGCGCCGCCTGTTCGCCCGGACGGCTCCACGCCAGCAACGGGGTGGGCTACACCCGCCAGTCTCTGGTCGTGTCGTTCAACCGTTCACAACCCGACTCGGTGACGACGACCAGATCCTCGATGCGGACACCGAAATTCCCCTCCAGGTAGACGCCGGGCTCTACGGAGAACACCATCCCGGGCTCCAGCGGTCGGTCGCTGCCCCCGACGACGTACGGCTCCTCGTGGACTTCCAGTCCGACCCCGTGGCCTGTCCGGTGGATGAACTCGTCGCCGTAGCCGGCGGCCTCGATGACCTCGCGGGCCGCCGCGTCCACTTCTTCGGCGGCGACGCCGGGTTCGACGGCCTCGACCGCGGCTTGCTGGGCGTCCCTGACGACCTCGTGAATCGTCTCGAACGCCGCTGGCGGGTCGCCGGCGAACACGACGGTTCGCGTCTGGTCGCTCGGGTAGTGGTCGACGCGCGTCCCGAAGTCGAAGACCACCGGGTCGCCGCGCTGGACTTCGCGGTCGGACCGGTGGTGGTGTGGCTTCGCGCCGTTCGGCCCGCTCCCGACGATGGTTTCGAACGACGTCCCGTCGCCGCCGTGCGCGACGAGTCGGTCCTCGACGAACGCGGCGAGCTCGGCTTCGGTCATCCCGACTGCGTCCGCACCGAGGCCGCGAACGTCCCGCATCGCAGCGTCCGCAGCGTCGGCAGCACGTCCGAGTGCGTGCAGTTCCGCGTCGTCCTTCCGGACGCGCAGCGGTCCCAGGACGTCGCTGGCGAGCCCCCACTCCGCGTCCGGAATGGCGGCCCTGAGGTCCTGCGTGAACCGCGCCCACATCGTCGGGTCCACGAGCAGTTTCCCGTCGGTCACGCCGAGGTCGGATGCCGCATCCTCGACCAGCGGCAGCGGGTCGTCGGTGTCCGACCAGAACCGCAGGTCCTCGACCCACGTGACGTCCCGGAGCTGTTCCTCGTACAGCTGGGGCGCGACGAACACCGGGTCGCCGTCGGCGGGTACGAACAGGAAGAAGTGACGCTCGCCGGGGGCCTCGCTGAAGCCGCCGAGGTAGTAGAGGTTCGGGCTCGGGAACAGGACGACGCCGCTGGCCCCGTCGTCCCGGAGGCGTTGCTGGCACTCGCGGGTGCGGTCCTCGAAGACGGACATACTCGCTGTCCGACGCGCGGCCACCTAAACGCTCGGCACTAGTTCGGCCCGGGGAGGTCGTCGGTGACGTCCTCGCCGTCGCGTTCGATCACGTAGTCCGACGGCGACGCTGGCGTGTAGAATGACTCGATGGTGCCGTCGACGCGGAAGGCGTCCCCGGATTCGTCGCCCGTGGTGCCGACGATGGTCACCGTGCCGTCGCCGTTGTCGAGCACGCGGTCGCCGCTGTCCGCCGCGACGGCTTCCGTGCTCGCCTTCTCGGCGTCGCCGTCCACGACCACGACGTACGCGAAGTCGTGGTCCGCGCGCGTCGACAGCACGCCGAGCGTCCACTCGTCGTCATTGCCGTCGTCTGTCGGTGGCTGCGTCGTCATGGCCTCGGTGGTGGTCACCGGGTCGGTCGTGGGTGTGGCCGGTGGACCGTCGCTCGTCGTCTCGGTGATGGTCGGTCCAGTCGTGGTCGCGGTCGGTGTCGCTGTCGTCGCGGGGGCGTCTCGAGTGCTCGTCCGCACCGCCGCGACGACGCCGTCGTCGCGGACGGTTCCGGAGACGGTGCCGGCGTCCGCGTCGTAGCGTGTGTCGTCGATCCGCGTCCACGTGCCGCCGCCGTACCGCCAGAGTTCGACCGCTGCCCCGTTCACGTCCGAGATTGTCACCGTGACGCCGGACTGGACGCCAGTGACGTTCACGCCGTTGTCGACAGCCAGTCCCCCGCTTGGCGGCGTTCGCAAGTCAGTCGCGTCAGCGTCGTCAAGCGTGACGGGCTGGCTCGCGAACGACGCGGTCGCGCGAGCGCCGATGCGGACCCCGGTCCCGCTCAGCTGCCCCTGCTCGACGCGGAGCGCCGGCCCGCCGTTGTCGACGACTGTGACGTTCCGGAGGTCGTCGTCGTTCGCGGGAATGCCGTGCACGCCCGGACCCGTATTCCCCGCGAGGACAGCGTCCCGGAGGACGTTCTCGCCGCTGTCCGAGAACCGGAGGCCCGCACCCTCGTTGTTCGACAGCACCGCGTCCGCGATGACGTTGCGGCGCGCGTCCGTCGACGCGTAGACGCCGCCCGACGAGAAGCCGCCGTCGCCGTTCCCCGTCGCGGTGACGCCGCGGATCTCGACGTCGTACACGTCCTGCATGAGGGCGAGCCCGCTGTCGCGGTTGTCGGTAGCGGTGACGTCGGTGAGCGCGCTGTCCTGGACTTCCCAGAGGATGACGCCGTTTCCGTTGCCGGTGGCGTCGAGGCCGTCGACGGTCGTGTTCTCGGCTTCCACGAGGTAGACGCCCGCGACGTCGTTGTCGGTGACGGCGGCGTTGCTGAGCGTCGCATTGGTGCCGCTACCACGAATGTCGCCGACCTGGATGCCGCGCTCCCAGCCGCTGGCGGTGACGTTCTGGACGGTCACGTCGCCGAGGGAACTGTTCGCCGATTCGTCGGGCGCGCCCCCGTAGACGAGGATGCCGACGCTATCCTCGCTGCCGTTCCCGCGGACTGCGTACCCGTTACCGCGGACGGTGACGGCGCTTTCGCGGACGTGGAGACAGGGACCGTCGCTCCCCTCGAGGTCGGCGGTGAGTTCGTAGGTACCTGATTCATTGATGGTCGTGCACGCGTCGACCTGCGTCGCGTCCTGCGCAGTGCCAGTCGTCGGGACGACCTCCGAGTCGGAGAGCGGTGCGGCGGCGACCATGCCGCTGAGGAGCACGACGAGCGCGACGGCGGCGACGCGAAGTGATGCCATGCGGAACGTGACGGTGACGGGCCTGGTTTGCGTTCTGTCCAGTTGGCGTCGCCCGCTCGCAGGCAAGCGACCAGTACGGGACTCGCGGCGACCGGATTGTATTCGGTTTGTGACCGCCGCCGGCCGGGTGTGCCACTGCAGCGGTGTCGGCCGGATTTATCCGGTGCACCGCGTAGGTCCCGCTATGTCGCTTCGAGAGTTCGTCGCGGACGCCCTTGCGGAGCGGGCGCTCCAGGTGGTCGGCGTGGTGTTCGGAATCGCTTCGGTCGCGCACTTCGCACTCTGGGCCGACTCGCCGGCCAGGGAGTTCGACCCGGCCGGTGGAACCGGGACCCTGGCGACGGCCGCGCCGGAAATGCTCGGATACGCCCAGTCACATCCTGCGTACGTGCTGGCATTCCTCGCGGGGGCCGTCCTGTTGGTGCGTCGTCCCTGAACGGTATAGTCAATTCACTTACAAAAATTCGTTTTTGCGAGCGCTTATGCCGCACGTCGCTGTATCGGTGTGTATGAGCGGTTCTGACACGCCCCTCGACGGCGCACCCATCGACGCGGACGGCGGCCTCGACGACAGCCTGCCGCCCGCCGAGGCGTTCGCGCTCCTGGGGAACGAAACCCGAATTACGATCCTCCAGGAACTCTGGCTCGCGCCCGAGCGCCCAGTCGCGTTCTCGGACCTCCGGAAGCGCGTGGGGATGCGGGACAGCGCCCAGTTCAACTACCACCTCTCGAAACTCACCGACCACTTCGTCCGACAGGTCGACGGCGGCTACGAGTTCCAGTACGCCGGAGCGAAGGTCGTTCGCGCCATCCTCGCGGGAACGTTCACGGAGCGCGTCTCCCTCGAGTTCCCCGTGGAGGGCGAGTGCTTCGACTGCGGCGGGAGCCTCGAAGCCGCGTACGCGGACGAGCGCCTGGCCATCCAGTGCACCGACTGCGACAGCACGTACGGCCGGTACGCGTTCCCGCCGGGTGGCCTGCGCGACCGCTCGACCACGGAGATCGAGGCCGCGTTCGATCAGCGCGTCCGCCACCTCCACTGCCTGGCCGCGGACGGCGTCTGTCCCGAGTGCGGCGGCCGAATCGACACGGCAGTCGTCCCGGATTCCGCGGACACACTCGGCCTCGACGTCCGCGTGGACCACACGTGCGTGCAGTGCCAGCACACGATCTCGTCGCCCGTCGGCCTCTCCCTGCTCGACGACTCCCGCGTCGTGGCGTTCTACGCCGAGCACGGCGTCGAGCTCAACACCTGCAAGCACTGGACGCTGCGCTGGTGTGTCACCGACGAAACGACGACGTACGACGCGGACCCGACCCGAGTGACAGTGACGATTCCCCTGAACGCCGACGCGTTGACCGTCACCCTGGACGGCGACCTACAGGTGGTCGACGTCGAGCGGTGCTGTCCGGACGCCGCCGACGAACGGGGCCGCATCTCCGCGGACTGACGGCGCCAGTTCTGGAGGCCACCACTGTCTCGCGGCCCCCGAGATGGGATTCTCGCTGCAAGACTGCGACGTCCACGCTCGTTCGACATCGAGAACGAGGTGTTGTGGGAGCCACGCGTAGCCATCGCTGTTCACGTCACTCGGCGGTAGATTCCCGGGTCGAAAACGCAGTGCGGGGAGCGCGTGTACGCCGGACCACGAGGTGGTATTCGGCCGATATTACCGGAATAATATTCCGGTAGTCCATGGGTTTTATCGGGCAGAACCCAACGTAGGTTGCCGGTGCTCAGAGGCACGGCCAGGGCGACCATCCGGTTCGGCCGGATGCCCCATCGACGACCCAGACGAACGCGCTTATCACTTCTCGCACGCAATCACGGTCCATGGAAACCACGACGGAGAGCACGTACCGCGTGCTCGGTGCAGCGCCCGAGCGCGAGGACGCGCTCCTGTTGCTCGACCGCGCCGACCACGAACCCGTCAGCGTCGCCGCGGCCGGCTACGAGGGCACCCTCGCGGACGACGTCGACGCGCTCCGTCCGGGCTACCTCGTGGATGCGACGCTGGCGTGGAACGACGGCGACGCCCGCTTCACGGACGTCGACGTCGGGAAGCGAACGCTACTGACGTACGCCGACGCGGTCACGGGGCTGTTCGAAGCCGCGCTCGACACGATGGAGCAGGCCCACCAGGAGGGCGCGGGCGTCCACGGCCGACCGACGTTCAGTACGGACGGCGAACCCAACGGCGCCGTCTACGTGTTCGCCGAACAACCCGGCGAGCGAGACGTCTTCGACGAGATCCGGACGGGCGCGCTCCCGCTCGAACCCCTCGTCGACAGGCTCGACGAGGAAGCCGACTGCGAGCACGAGATTTTCGTGTTCCGGCCGCTCGAGCACGACTTCGTCGTCGTCTACCTCGTCCTGCGCAGGGAATCCGTGCTCGCGGACACGGTCCGGGACACCTACGACTGCCCCCGTCCCTCGGAAGCGTAGGCCCGTCCGCGTGCGAGACGGATTGACATTACAGTCGTCGTTTGAGTCTCCTCACATTTTATCGGCTATCGTCGTGATGGACCGAACACGGTCCAGCGCGGGGGCGCTCCCTCCACTTGCCCTCCAGCGAAAGCGTCCCCGGGACCGAGCAAACACATGAACACGCGAACGATCGTCGCCCTGACACTGGCCGCGATGCTGGTCGTTCCAGCCGCCGGTGTCGCAGCGAACACGCAGTCGCAGAGCCCGGTAACCGACGTCGACCCGGCGTTGAGCCAGGAAGACCCCGATGACACGGAGCGCAACTACACGCGCCTCTACGTCGACGACCAGTACCAGAACCTCCGCCTCCAGCCCGGCGAGAGCGAAACGATCACCATCACCGTCGAGAACGGCGAGGACGAGGCCGTCGACCTGTCCCCGCACCTCTTCGTGCCGCCGCGCGGCGAACGGCCCATCGACGAGGAGTGGGTGACAATCGAGACGGACGACCTCGAACTCGACGCCGGCGAAACCCGGGAGTTCAACGTCACAGTCGACGTCCCGGAGGACGCCGCCATCAACCGCTACGGTGGCGCGGTGGCGCTGACGGACGAGACAATCTCCTACCCGGGTCGGCCCGCCCAGCCGGTCAACGGCGTCTCCCTGAGCGTCGAAGTCTGGCAGGAGCCGACCGTGCGCGTCGTCTCGGACACGTACGTCCACTCGCAAGTCCAGGCCGGCGACTCCTTCACCCGCGAGATCGTGGTCGAGAACACCGGCGACGAGGCCGTCCCCGTGAACCCGGAACTCGCGACGGACGACCGCTACCGGCCGTACGACGACCGGAACACGCTCGACCGCTCGTGGGTCTCTTTCGACGCCCCGAACGAGATTCCCGCCGGCGAGAAGGCGACCGTGGCGGTCACCGTCTCGCCGCCCGGTGACGCCGACCGCGGCGACTACCGCGCCGAAGTCGACCTCGGCTTGAAGGACCCGGCGCGCTCCGAGCAGTCCTCGCACTGGCAGCGCGTGAACGTCCGGTTCCAGGTGTGGACACAGCCAGAGGAGCCCTTCGAGACCTCCTTCGAGGTCAGCGAAGACACTGAGGACGTCACGCTCGAACTGGCCGCCGGCCGATACGGCGCCGGCGACGCGAACGCCGACTTCGACGTGACGTTCGTCGCGCCCGACGGCGAGACGGTCGACGCCGAGCGCGTCAGCGTCACGAACAGCGGTTCAGTCAACCTCGGCGAAACCCGCCGCGCGACGACAGACGACGGCACGTACGCCTCCGGCGGTGAGCGCCAGACGTTCGAGTACCGCCTCGAAGATCCCGATGCGGGCTCGTGGACGGTGGAGATCATGCCGGAGAACGCGATGCAGTTCTCCTACGACATCGTCCGCAACGAGTCCGACTAACCGCGCGCTGTCGCTCGACAGCCACGCGACCTCATTTTCCGCGACCGCGAACCTGCCAGTAGCGGCGCGTGCTCGCGTCAGTCGGACGTCGTGAGCCGAATCAGGTCCGCGAGCGTCTCGTTGACGGGGGCGTCCACGCCGTTGTCGCTGGCGCGCCGCGCGAGTTCGCCGTTCAGCGACTCGACTTCCGTGCTCCGGCCGCGTTCGACGTCCTGGCGCATCGACGACCGGTTGGTCGCCGTCCGCTCGGCGACCGCCAGAGTCCGCTCGACGACGTCCTCCGGCACGTCAACGCCGCTGGCTTCGGCGATTTCGGCGCCCTCCTCGACGGCACGACGGAGCAGACGCAGTCCCGCCGGGTCCTCGGCGAGCGCGCCGTTCGGCACGCCCGCGAGCGCCGTCGGGGCGTTGATGCCGGCGTTCACGAGCACCTTCGTCCAGACTGCGCGCTGGGGGTCGTCCGTGACCGTCGTCTCGACGCCAGCGACCGTGAGGAGGTCAGCGATGGCGTGGACCCGCGGGTCGTTGTCGACGAAGTAGCGGCCGATGGTCGTGTCTCCCCTCCCGGCGTGCCGGACGTGGCCGGGCGCTTCGCGGACTGCTCCGTGGCTCGTCGTTCCCACGACGACGCGCTCGCCTGGGACGTAGTCGGCTATCGTCTCCGCGTTCCCGAGGCCGTTCTGGAGCGTCAACACGTCGGCGCCGTCGAGGGAGGGCGCGACGCCCGCTATCGCCTCCTCCGTGTCGTAGCCCTTCACGCAGACGACGAGCAGGTCGGCGTCGGCGACGGCCGACTCGTCCGTCGCGACCGCCACCGGAACGCACTCATCGATGCCGTCCGGGTGCGTCACCCTGAGTCCGTCTCGGCGAATCTGGCGCGTGTGCTCGTCGTCGCGACCGAGCAGCGTCACTGCGGCGTCGTCGGCGCCTTGGCTCTCGGTCGCCCTCCGGTCTGTCGCCGCGAGCAATCCACCGACCAGGGACCCGATCGAACCCGCGCCCAGTACCACCACGCGCATGCTCGCCGCAACGGCGTGTGCGAGTAAAGTCCCGGGGGCCGCTGCGGTCGGTCGCCGGCTCGCGGCAATCCTTTTGTAGCCGCCACGCTTCTCGGGGAGACATGGACGAGCGAGACCGCCGCGGCCAACTGCTGCTCGTGGCAGCGCTCGGTCTCGCCGTCGCGTTCGTCGTGCTCGCGCTCGTTTTGAACGCGGTCGTCTTCACGGAGAACCTCGCGACGCGCAACCACGGCCAGACGGACAGCGTCGTCGCCTACGAGCGCGCCGCCGAGGGCGACGTCGGCGCCCTTCTCGCGCAGACGAACCGCCACAACAACTCCGACTCCGACGAACTCGCGGCGACGCTCACGGCGAACGTCGAAACGTGGGACGCGAACGCGTCTGTGCTGGCGGTGGGCAGCGGCCACCTGACTCAGACGACTGTCGCCAGCGTCGCGAACGGGACGCGGGTCGTCCAGTCGACGCGGCGGAACTTCTCGAACGCGACCGGCGTGGACGACTGGACTGCCGCCACGGGCGTGGACGCGACGCGGCGGTTCCACGTGGTCGCCGAACCGACGACAGCGGACGCCCTGACGCTGAACGTCTCGAACGGGACGACGGCGTGGCGGGTGCGCGTCGTCGAGAACGTCGAACCCCGGGTTCACGGACGTGGACGTCCGCAACGAGAGCGGCGCCGTGCTCGCGGCGACGACCGTCCAATCGAACGCCGCCGCGCTGGACCTGACCGAGGGCACCGTGAACGGGAGCGCGGTCGATGGCTGGCAGTTCGCCGAGGGCGTCGGCAGCGGCTACGACGTGAGCGTCGAGAACGGCGGTGCGGCCGTGGGCAGATACGTGTTCGTCGTCGACCGGGAGCGACCGGACTTGCTCGCGGCGCTACCGAGTGACACGTACCACGACCCGGGCACTGGTGACGAACCCACGACGACGCCGGCACTGTACCAGGCGACTGTGAACGTGACCGTGCAGGATTCTCGAGTGACCTACGAGACGAGCGTTGTCGTGTCGCCGGAGTCCGCGCCCGTCCCCGTGGTTCGCGTCGACGTCGCGACGTAGCGGCCAATTCAATTCACTCGGTTCCGAGTGGCAAAGTATGCGCGCTTGCCCGACGTTCAAACCCCTGGGTCTCGTGGGGTGTGGTATGGACTTGCACGGACGGGGCGTGCGGGAGGACGTCCGCGAACTCGGCGAGAGTCTCGGCGAGGCGGTGCGCTCACACGAACAGGCGGCGACGTACCAGGCGGTCGAAAGCGCCCGGACCGCCGCAATCGACTACCGGCGGGGCGATGGCGACGACCGGGCGACGCTCCGGGACCTCGTGGAACGCGCGGACCCCGGTGACTGCGAGAACCTCGCGCGAGCGTTCACGGGCTACTTCGAACTCGTGAACCTCGCCGAGGAACGCGAACGCGTCCGCGAACTCCGCCGCAACGAGGCCGCGGGAACGCTCTCAGACGGCATTCGTGGCGCGGTCGCCGACCTCGCCGACGCGGACGCGACCGGCGCGGACGTCGCCAACGTGCTCGCGGACGTGCGCGTCG
>NZ_WUUU01000017.1 GCF_009831555.1 Halobacterium bonnevillei
CGGGTCGCCTTCAGCAGGCCGACTGGCCCGACGCGTTCGGGCGTCTCGCTGTCCGCCTCCCCGAGCGCCGTCAGCGCCGTCTCGATTCCGTCGCTGGCGACCTCGTCCGCCGCCGTCTCGTCGGCGGTCGCCGCCAGGTCGTCCGCGGTGTCAGCGACGTCCACGGCGACCTTCCGAACGTTCTCAACGGCGGCCGCGACCTCCTCGGTGGCGGCGGCGCCGTCGTCGGTGGCGTCCGTGATCTCGCCCATCGCGTCGTCCACTTCCGAGACGGTTGAGGTCAGTTCGGCGATGGTGTCGCCGGCCTCCGTGACCGTGTCGACGGTCGCGTCGATGCGGTCGGTCGTGACGTCCATCTCGGCGGTGACGTCGTCGACGTCCGCACGGGCGTCCGAGATAGTCGCCGCGATCTCGTCGATCGCGTCCTGGGTCTCCGTCGCCAGCGACTTCACCTCGTCCGCGACGACCGCGAAGCCGTCGCCGGCGGCGTCCGCACGCGCCGCCTCGATGTTCGCGTTCAGCGCGAGCATGTTCGTCTGCTCTGCGATGTCGTCGATGATGTCCGTCGTCTCGCCGACTTCGTCCATCCTGTCGTCGAGTTCGCCGACGAGGCGACCGAGTTCCGTGATGGTCGCGGCAATCTCCTCGATCGCCTCGACCGCTTCCTCGGCGTGCTCGGCGCCCGTCTCCCCGACGGCGGCGGCGTCGTTCGACCGGTCGGCGACCTCGGTTGTGGTCGCCGCGACCTCTTCGATGGTCGCCGAGAGGTTGTTCGCCTCCGTGACCACCTGGTCGAGCTGCTCGGCCTGGGACTCGATGTCGTCGGCGAGTTCCCGGATGTCCCCGGCGAGGGCCGCGTGCTGCTGTTCCACGTCGGCGGCGTCGTCGGCGACTGCGTTGCTGGCGTCCTCGACGGCCGCCGCGAAGTCCAGTATCTCCTCGACGGTCCCGGAGAGCCCGACGGCCATCTCCTCGTAGGCGGCCGCGATGTGCTCGATGGCCTGGATGTCGGTGTCCGCGTCGAACTCGTGGGTGAAGTCGCCGTCCGCGGCCGCCGCCATCGCCGCGCCCACGTCGTCGGCGTGCGCGAGTAGTTCCTCGCTGCGGCGCTCCGCCCGGGCCTGTGCCGTTTCCGCCTCGGCGCGTGCCTCCTCGGCCTGTTCCCGCGCTTGCTGTGCCTCCTGCTGGGCTTGCTCGGACTCCGTGAACGCCTCGTCGAGGGACGTCCGCATCGTGTCGAACGACCCCGCGAGCCGCCCGAACTCGTCGCGGCGCTGGGTCTCCGGGGAGACGTCGAAGTTCCCCGCCTCGATGGCCTCCGCGGCGTCCGTCAGCTTCCGCAGCTCCACGCTCGCGTTCCCGGCGAGCACGATGCCAAGCAGTCCGACGTGGAGCGCGAGGACGAACACCGTCCCGGCCAGCGCCGTGTAGCCCGTCCCCTCGCCCTGCGCCGCGCTCTCCGCGAACAGAGCGGCGAACCCGACTGTCGCCGCGAGGGCCACGAACAGCGCCGCTCCGATGCGACGGCTGTACTTTCGTTGAACCCACCCGACCGGTGAACGACCTGCCATGTGCCGGCCTTCCCAGGTACCACATATATATTTTGGTCGCCCTCTATCAAACGCAGTAATCGGGTCGGCCGCGCCGATGAACCGACGGCCAGCGGCCGCCCCTCTGCCGCGCGCTCGGGCTGCCGTGGGCGAAAGAGTCTTTGCCGGCACTCCCTTGCTAAAAGCTACCATGGAGTTGCGCGTGACGGGAGCCGGGCCCGCTGCACCGTTTCTCGGGGCCCGGGACGTCTTCGAGACCGAACACGACCTCGACAACCGCGTCGAGGTCCACATCCGCGAGAACCCCGACGAGCGCACGTGGGCGGGCCACTACGACGACCACCACGTCCTCAACATCTCCCGGCAGGCCGCCACGAGCGCGATGGCCCGGGAGCTCGCCCTCCACGAGTTCGCGCACATGCACCGCCACGAGCACGCGCACCCGAGCCACGTCCTCTCGATGGACGAAGTCCTGTTCCTCGCGCTCACGGGCCGCCAGGTCGAGCGCCGCGTGCTCACGCACTGCCACCAGATCGCCAACCACGTCAAGGACATCTACGCCGACGACATCACGCTCTCGGTCGGTCCGACGGACAAACTCGTTGCGTTCCTCGAATCCGAACTCGCGGCCGCCGTCGCCGACCAGCCGGTCGCCGGGCCGACGGTCGGCCAGCGACTCACGGCGGGCGCCGACCCCCCGATGACCGCGGTGAACGCGCGTTCGCGCTCGCGCTCCTGGAGCGCCACGACGCAGTCCCACCGGACCACCGCATCTACGACCTCGCGCACGCGGCCGCAGAGGACGCCCCCGAGATCGACGTCGAGTCGTTCCGCGAGCGGTTCGCCGCGCTCGCCGACGATCCCGACGAGAGCGACTGCCGCCGCGGCCTCGTCGAGGCCATCCGCACGTACGTCGACACACAGGACACGACCACAGGCCCGGCGGCGGACTGACCCGCCAACTCGACCACCGATTGACCCACCGGCCCGGGAGCAGATGTACGCGACCGCCGTCCTGTCCGAGCGCTACGCCGGCGTGATGCGAACGAGCCGGTCGTCGCCGTCTCGAGGGAACTGGGCGCCCTGCGCGCGCCCGTCGCGGTTCGACGTCACCGCGTACAGCGATCCGTCCGGCCCCTGTTCGACGTGCCGGACGCGGCCGAGTTCGTCCTCCAGGACAGCGTGGTGGACGGCGCTGTAGTCGCTGTTCATCCAGTCCGCGTCGTAGCGCGTCCCGCCGTCGTCCGCAGACGCGGCCTCGCCGTCGGTCGGGTAGACTGTCACGATGTTGATGCGCTGTGAGACGAGCCCGCCGACGAGCAGCCGGTTCGACCAGGAGGGGACCTCGTCGCCGGTGTAGAAGACGCAGCCCGGCGGAGCCCACGTCTCGTTCGTCGTGTTCACCACGGGGCGCTCGAAGTCCGTTCCGGCGTACGTGTCACCGGTGCGTCCGCGCTCGCCCTCCACGTCCCAGCCGTAGTTCCCGCCCGGCTCCAGTACGTTCACCTCGTCGTGCTGGTTCGGCCCGTGTTCGGTGACGACGGGCGTTCCGTCCGGAAGGAAGCTGATTCCCTGCGGGTTCCGATGCCCGTAGGTGTACACCCGCGGGTCGCCGCCGGCGATGTCGGGGTTGTCCTCGGGCGCGCTCCCGTCCGGCTTGAGCCGGAGCACCTTCCCCGCGAGCGAGGAGGGGTCCTGTGGCAGTCGCTGGTCGGTCCCGAGGTCGGGATTGATCGACGCGGCGTCACCCGTGGTCACCCACAGGTAGTTCTCCGGGCCGAACGCGAGCCGCGCGCCGTTGTGGATGATCTCGTTGCCGGGAATGTCGTCGATCACGACCGTCTCGGTCTCGCCGGGGTCGTCCGCGGAGACGTCGAAGTACGAGACCCGATTGACGAAGTCGTCGCCGCCGGACACCGCGGGCTCGTCCTCGCGGGTGTAGATGGCGTACACGAGCGGGACGTCCGGGTAGTTCGGATGGACGGCGAGCCCCATCAGGCCGCCCTCGCTCCCGGCGTCCCACCAGCCCCCCTCCTCGCCGGGAGCGATCGAATCGGCGTGGTCGATCACGTCGGGGGCCGCGACGGTCTCCAGGTTGGCGGAGTCGTACCGCGATATTCGCCCCACGCGCTCGGAGATGAAGAGGTCGCCGTTCGGCGCGAACGCGAGGTCCCAGGGGATCTCCAGCCCCTCGATGACAGTCTCCGTCGTCACGTCGAGGGTCGGCGCGTCCACGGGAGGGGACCAGTCCGGGGCGTACTCGCTCCACGACTCCACGTCGTGGCGCACGGAGAGGTCGTACTCGTCCTGGTCGACGGTTGTCACGGTCGTCTGCGTCCCAGCGGTGGTTGTCGAGGTCGGGTCGTCACTCTGGTCCGGGGAGGAACAGCCGGCGAGGCCGGCGAGGCCACCGAGGCCTGCAGCGAGGAACGAACGGCGGTTACATCGCATACTCGAAGGTTTGCTGCAGCCACCGTTAACTGTTTTCAGGTATCCGACCACGAGCACGCCCGCCCTGCGCGCCGCCGACGGGACGTCTCGCGACGACCGGCGGACGGAACGATTCGGCCAGGGCCGTCGCTCGAGAGCTGAATCGAGCGCCGTTCTCGAACCGGGAACGGCCGGAGAACCGCTCGGAGAAAGACGAGACTCGCGTTAGCGTGCCGCGGCCGCGACGCGTTCCTTCTCTTCTTTCTGGCCGACCGCGTACGTCTGCACGTCGTAGTCAGCCGCGCCGATGAGCTGGTTGGCGAGCGCCTCCGCGGCGTCCGTCGGCGTCTTGAACGACGACGAGTGTGCGCCGTCCGCGAGGAACTTCAGCGCCTGGTCGACGCGGCGCTGGGGCGCGACGTCGACGGCCTTCGGGACGGAGATGCCGCCGTACTTCAGGCGAACGGTCTCCTCCCGGGGCGCCGCGTTCTCGACTGCGCGCACGAGCACCTGCACCGGATTCTCGTCGGTGCGCTCGTGGACGAGGTCGAAGGCGTCCTGCACGATGCTGAGCGCCTGCTGTTTCTTGCCCGCGTTCGCGCCCGTCTTCATCAGGCGGTTCGCGAGCCGCTCCACGACGCTGAGCTCGCTCTTCTTGAACTGCTTCTGAGCGTGGCGGCCCATCGTGTGCGCGACCGGCGTCACCGCGAGGTAGCGGCGCGTGCTCGGGTCGCTGTACTGGATGTCCGACACGTCCCACTTGCCGAAGAGCTTCGCGTCGACGGTCTCCTCGTCGCTGCCAGCGGGCGCCTCGGGCTCGGGGGCTTCGTCCTCGCTCATGATTATCGCACCGGCTTCTCAGCGTTCCCGCGAACCAGTTCGATCATGCTCACGCCGTTGACCTTCTCGACCTTGTAGTTCACACCGGAGAGGTCGCCCATCGCACGACCCTTCGCACCGCCGATCCCGGCGATGGTGACTTCGTCGTGCTCGTCGATGAACGAAATCGCACCGTCACCCGGACAGAACGCGGTGACCTGCTTCCCGTTCTTGATGAGCTGGACTCGGACGCACTTCCGAATCGCAGAGTTCGGCTGTTTCGCTTCGATACCTACCTTCTCGAGGACGATGCCCCGGCCCTGGGGCGCACCCTCGAGGGGGTCGGACTCTTTGCCGAGCCCCCGTTCTCGCCGCGCGTACTCCGAGTCGGACCACCGTCGCTTCTGGCGGTCCTTCTTGAGTTTCCGAGCGGCGTACTTGCCGTTCGACATACACCCGATTACCCAGCGGAACTACTTAAACTCGGTCTTTCACATCCACTTTTTGCTGCGGTCGCGCGCCTGCGGCGCGCTCCCTGGCAAAAACGTGGTGAAAAAAGCCAGCGTCACCCCCTACGGGGGTTCCTCTGCCCGCGCGAACGGCTTCGCCGTTCGCGCGGTGAACCGGCGACCGTCCGGGTCCTGACGGACCGCTCGGTCGCCGGACGCTAGCCAGCAGATCGACGCACCGGCTGTCAAGCATTCGCGGCGCGAGCGGCTTGAAAAGCCCGAGCGCCGCGATTCACTGCGCGACCGCAGGGAGCGCAGGCCGACGAGTGACTACCGCGAGCGAAGCGAACGTGACGTCGTCAGAGCTGGCTCTGACGGAAGGAACGAGGAGTGCTTTTTCCGCACGTTTTTGCCGAGGGGGTCGCCTCCGGCGACCCCCGCAGCGCAAAAAGTGCCTCAGGTGAGCTGGATGTCGTCGATGTCGAAGTGCCGTTCGGCGAGGGTCTTGGCGGCCTGGATGTTCTTGCCGCCGGTACCGATGGCGACGCCTTTGTCGTCGTGGGCGACTTCGGCGTACGCGACGGTGGTGTCGTTCTCGCTGATGGTGACGTTGTAGACGGCTGCCGGGGAGAGGGCGTTGGCGACGAAGCCCTCCGGTGTGGGGGCGTCTTCGACGAGCACGACGTCGCGGCCGAGCGTGTCTTCGAGTTCCTCGACCTGGCTGCCGCCGGGACCGATTGCGGTGCCCATGTCGCCGGCGGAGACGACGAAGATGACGCGGTCTTCGTCGTCGTCGACGACGCAGTCGACGGCGGTGGCGTCGGTGACGTCCTCGAACGCGGCGATGTAGCGGCGTGCTTCGTCGGAGAGCCGGACTGTCATCAGTCGGATTTGGTGGTGCCCATGCGGAGGTTGACGTCGCCGGTGCCGAGTCGGACTGGCTTCCCGACGATGACGTTCTCGATGACGCCGTCGAGGTCGTCGCGTTCGCCGTAGATGGCGGCGTCGAGCAGGTGGCTGACGGTGACCTCGAAGGCGGCGCGCGCGAGCACCGAGTCCTTGCTGCCGGAGATGCCGTGCCGGCCGATGGACTGGATGGTGCCGTCGTTGGTCATGATGTCCGCGACCAGCATGAGGTGGCGGATGTTCACGTCGCCGAGGCCCTGTTCCTCGAGGGTGGCCATCGTCTCGTCGATGATGGCTTCGCGGGCGGCCTCGATGCCGAGGGTCTTGTGGACTTCGTGGATGTTGTTACACGTCGTCCGGGAGGCGTCGACGCCCTCGATGTTGAGCGCCTTCTTGTACGCCGACCCCTCGGTGTAGAGGACGAACTCCTCGCCCTTGTCTGTCTCCTCGCGGCGGATGACGACGCGGGAGACGTCCTCGATGCCCTTGAACACGATGTCGCGGAGCTGTTCGACGAGCTGGAGGAGTTCGCGGTACGACGGTTCGCTCGGCCCGAACTCCAGGACGGTGCCCTGCTGGGTGACCTGGACGCCGAGACTGCCTTCGATGGTTTCGGCGATCTCGCCGGCGATCTCGGTGGTGTCGTCCATGAGCGGCCACCGCTCCTGGAGGGTGTCCTCGTTGAGGTCGATGCGGACGACCATGTCCGCGACGTTCGTGGAGATGTCCCCGAGCGCGAGGATCTTCGTCGCTTCGATCTTCCAGACGACCTCGTGGGCTTTCTCGCGTTCCTCGCCGTACTCGTCCTCGAGGAACACGTGCATCACGGGCGTGTCGGGCGTCTTCCGGGCGTCCACGAGCTCGATGAGTCGCGGCAGGCCCTGCGTGACGTCCATCTCTGCGACGCCCGCGTAGTGGAACGTGTTCATCGTCATCTGCGTCCCGGGTTCGCCGATGGACTGGGCGGAGACGGTGCCGACGGGGTCGAGGGGGTCGACGCGCGTCTCGATGTACCGCGACTCGACGGCGTCCGCGATTTCCCTGACTTCGGCGGCCGTGACGCCGTCGCGGTCCTCGACGGTGTCGAGGACGCGCTCCTTGAGGCGGCGCGGTAGTTCCGTTTCCTCGACGGTCTGGCGGATGCTCGGTGTGATGTCAGTCATCGGATTCCACCTCCCAGGACGCGCCGTGCTCGGAGAGGTTCGTCGGCGGTTCCTGGACGCTGAGGAACGCCTCTTTCTCGTCCTCGGTCTCGAATTCGGCCTCGATGACGCGGTCGGCGATTCCCTCGACGTCGATGTCGTTGTCCTCCGAGGAGGAGACTTCGACGGGCGAGGTGCCGTCCTCGCCGAACTCGAACTGCACGATGGTGTCCGAGGTGTCCCGGACGGTGCCGTCGTACTGGGTCTCGAGTTCGGAGAGCGCGTTGATGAGGCGCCGCTGCAGGTAGCCGGATTTGGACGTCCGGACTGCCGTGTCGACGAGGCCCTCGCGGCCACCCATCGCGTGGAAGAAGAACTCCTTGGGCGTCAGCCCGCTCGTGTAGGAGTTCTCCACGAAGCCGTGCGCTTCGCTGGAGAGGTCGTTGGGCTCGAAGTGGCTGAGCGTGCGGTCCTCGTAGCCGCGGTTGATGCGTTCGCCGCGAACTGCCTGCTGGCCGACGCAGCCCGCCATCTGCGTGAGGTTCAGCATCGACCCACGCGCGCCGGAGTCGGCCATGACGACTGCGGGGTTGTCCTCGTCGAAGTTCTCCGCGGCGACGTCGCCGGCGGAGTCGCGGGCTTTCCCGAGCGTCTGCATGATCTTCATCTCGAGCGTCTCGTCGACGGTCCGGCCGGGCAGGGACTCGAGGTCGCCGTTCTCGTAGGTCTCGATGAGTTCCTGCACGCGGTCGTACGCGGACTGGATTGCTTCGTCGATGCGTTCGCGGGCTTCCGTGGACACCGTCTCGTCGTCGATGCCGATGGAGAACCCGAAGTGCATGATCGAGCGCATCGCCAGCGCCGCGACTTCGTTGATGAAGATGCGGGCGCGGGTCTTGCCGTGGACTTTCGCGATGGTGTCGACGATCTCGCCGCCGAACCCACCGATCTCGTCCTCCGCGATGGTGCCCTCGAGGAGCTGACCGTCCTCGATGACGACGGGTTCGCCGACCGTCCCCGTGAACTCGAGGGTGAGGTCGTCGGGCAGCAGCTCAGAGAACAGCTGGCGGCCTTCCCAGTACGGCTCGCCGTCCGTCATGCCCGCGGGCTCGGGGAGCTCGTTGATGCGGGTCTGGCGGAGCAGGTCGGAGGCCTGCGTCTCGTTGAACGTCGGGTTGGCGTTTGTGAGCAGGTACGTCCCTGAGATGTGGTCCTGGATGGCGCCGATGATGTTCTCGCCGAACCGCGGCGACAGGATCTGCTCCTGGACGCGCATCAGGACGCGGGCTTCCGCGCGCGCCTCCTCGTTCTGGAGGGCGTGCATGTTCATCTCGTCGCCGTCGAAGTCGGCGTTGTACGGCGGACAGACGACGGTGTTCAGGCGGAACGTCTTGTACGGCATCACCACGACCTCGTGGGCCATGATGGACATCCGGTGCAGCGACGGCTGGCGATTGAAGATGATGATGTCGCCGTCGATGAGGTGGCGCTGGACCTCCCAGCCGGGCTCGACGCGCTCGGCGAGCTCCTCGCACACCTTCTCGGTGACGCGGACGCGGCGACCGTCGGGGCGCGTGACGTAGTTCGCGCCCGGATGGCCCTCGGGGCCGTTCTGGACGTAGCGTCGCGCGCGCTCGACGTTCTGCTCGTTGACGACCATCGTCTGGGTCATCTCGGTGGCGACCCGGTCGGGAACGCCGACCTCGTTCAGCGAGAGCGTCGGGTCCGGACTGATGACGGTCCGCGCGGAGAAGTTCACGCGCTTCCCGGACAGCGAGCCGCGGAACCGGCCCTCCTTCCCCTTCAGCCGCTGGCTGAGCGTCTTCAGCGGGCGACCGGAGCGGTGGCGGGCGGGCGGCGTCCCGCTGATCTCGTTGTCCATGAACGTCGTGACGTGGTACTGCAGCAGTTCCCAGAGGTCCTCGATGATGAGCTGTGGCGCGCCCGCTTCGCGGTTCTCCATGAACCGCTGGTTGATGCGGATGATGTCCACGAGCTTGTGCGTGAGGTCGTCCTCGGAGCGCTGGCCGTTGTCCAGCGTAATCGAAGGTCGCGCGGTCACCGGCGGGACGGGAAGCACGGTGAGAATCATCCACTCGGGGCGCGACCTGTCGGGGTCGATGCCGAGCACGGAGAGGTCCTCGCCGGGGACGTCCTCGAACCAGTCGCGGATGTCCGAGGGCATCAGCTTGTTCATGTCCTCGGTGGTGAGGTCCGCGCCGAGCGCGGCCTCGATGGCTTCCCGGTCGTCGCGGCGCGGCCGGAACTCGCCGGAGAGGATCTCGTTGACGCGACTGATGTCGATGTCCGTCTCCTCGGCGACCTCCTGGGGGCTCATGCCGCTGCCCTCCTCGTCGGGGTCGGGCTGCATCGACGCGGCGATGCGCTCGCTGTAGTCGGAGGCCAGCACCTGTTGGACCTCGTAGTACGTCGTCGGCTTCTCGTGTTTGACGTCGTACTGGACTTCCCCGCAGTGCGGGCAATGGTCCTTCTTGCGGGCCTCCCGGATAGCGGCCTTCGTGACGTCGGAGACGTCCTCGCGGAGGCTGCGCGTGCGGTCGAGGTCCTCGCGGTACTGCTCTTTCTCCTCCTCGGTGAGCAGGAGGCGCGCGCACTCCCGGCACGTACCGCGCAGGAGCCGCCGGATGAGCTTCGCGAACCCGACGTGGATGACGGGCGCCGCGAGCTCGATGTGGCCGAAGTGGCCGTTACAGCTCCCGGAGCGCTGGCCGCACGTCTTGCACTCCAGCCCGGGGTCGATGACGCCCAGGCGCGGGTCCATCAGGCCCATGTCGATGGGGAAGCCGTCGTCGTCGTAGGTGTCCGCGGTGATGACTTTCGTCGCGGACATGTCTCGATACTCCTCCGGGTTCATCAGCCCGAAGCTGATCTCCCCGATTTCCATTGGTGAGTGTCCCGTGCTCATACTGCGTCCTCCAGTTCGAGTCGCGGCGCGATGCCGAGCGCTTTCATCTCGTCGAGCAGGAGCTTGAATGCGTAGCTCATCTCGAGTTCGTGCACGTCCGTCTCCTCCTCACAGTTCGGACAGTAGACGCGGCGTTGCTCGTAGTTCTCCACCGCGGTCATGCCGCAGTTCCCGCAGACGTGGATCTCCTCGCGGTCCGAGGAGTCCAGGAGGCGTTCCTTGAGCACCATCGCGGCGCCGTGCCCGATGACGGTGTCGCGCTCCATCTCCCCGACGCGGAGGCCGCCTTCGCGGGCGCGCCCCTCCGTCGGCTGCCGCGTGAGGACCTGGACCGGCCCCTTCGAGCGGGCGTGGAGCTTGTTCGACACCATGTGGTAGAGCTTGTGGTAGAAGATCGTGCCGACGAAGATCTCGGCCTCGATCTTCTCCCCGGAGACGCCGGAGTACAGGACCTCCTTCCCGGAGGACTTGAACCCGCGTTCCTCGAGGGTGCCGCGGATCTCCTCCTCGTCGTCGCCGGTGAACGCGGTGCCGTCCACGGGGGAGCCGTCCATGGAGCCGGCTTTCCCGCCGAGCATCTCCAGCACGTGGCCGACCGTCATGCGGGACGGCAGCGCGTGCGGGTTCAGGACGAGGTCGGGGACGACGCCGTCCTGCGTGAACGGCATGTCCTCGTGGGGCGCGAGGTGGCCGACGACGCCCTTCTGGCCGTGCCGGCTCGCGAACTTGTCGCCGAGTTCCGGGATGCGCTCGTCGCGCACGCTGACTTTCGCGAGCTTCGAGCCGTCCTCGCCCTCCATCAGCGTCACGGTGTCGACGACGCCGTCCTCGCCCGAGCGCATCGTCACGGACGTCTCGCGGCGCTTCTGCGGGCTGAGGCCGCCCATGTCCTCGGGTTCTTCGAGGAACCGCGGCGGACTCGTCTTCCCGAGCAGGACCGACGAGTCGTCGACCTGGGTCTCGGGGTTGACGAGGCCGTCCTCGTCGAGGTGCGTGTACGCGTCCTCGCCGCGTGCGCCGCGCACGTCGTCGCCGGGAATTTCGAAGCGGTCCTCCTGGCCGCCGGGGTAGCGCCGCTCCTCGCCCTCGTACGTCCGGAAGAAGTGCGAGCGCGAGAGCGCGCGGTCGACGCTCCCCTGGTTCATGACGAGCGCGTCCTCGATGTTGAACCCCTCGTAGCTCATCACGGCGACGACGAAGTTCTGGCCCGCTGGCCGGTCGTCGTAGCCGATCTGTTCGGTGGTCTGGGTGTTCACCATCGCCTTCTGCGGGTAGTGCAGGAGGTGCTGGCGGGTGTCCGGCCGGATGCGGTAGTTCGCCGCCGGCAGGCCGAGACTCTGCTTCATCATCCCCGCGCCCATCGTAATGCGGGGGCTGGCGTTGTGCTCGGGGTACGGAATCATCCCGGCGCCGATGCCGAAGATGAGCTGTGGGTCGATCTCGAGGTGCGTGTGGTTGTCGGTGAGCTCCGACTCGTCGACGCCGACGAGGATGTCCTCCTCTTCCTCGGCGTCGATGAACTCGACTTTCCCGGCGCGCACCAGGTCCTCGAAGTCGATGTCGCCGTCCTCGATGGCGGCCATCTCGTCGTCGGTGACGAGCGGCTCGCCGTCCTCGACGACGAGCAGCGGGCGACGCGCGCGGCCGGCGTCGGCGTTCACGATGACTTCGTTCGTGCGGTCCTTCACGGAGACGTTGACCATCTCGGATACCTCTCCGCGACGTCGCGCCTCCCGAATCTGTGCTGCCAGCTCGTTCGGGTCGTCGTGCGTCCCGACGAGGCTGCCGTTGACGTAGACTTTGGCTTCTCGTTCCGTGCTCATGTTAGTCGTCCGCGGATGTCGCTTCCGTGTTGATTCCCGGAATGCCCTCGACGCCCATCGACGACAGCTCGCGTTTGAGGTCGCGTTCGTCGTCGACGTTCTGTGAGAGCTCCATCGCTTGCGCGAAGTTCTTCACCAGCCCACAGTTCGGGCCCTCCGGCGTCTCGGAGGGACAGATGCGTCCCCACTGCGTGGCGTGCAGGTCCCGCGCCTCGAAGTGCGGCTGCGAGCGACTGAGCGGGCTGCGCAGCCGCCGCAGGTGTGAGAGGACGCCCATGAAGTCCGTGCGGTCGACGAGCTGACTGACCCCGGAGCGACCGCCCACCCAGTTCCCGGTCGCAATCGGGTGCTCCAGTCGCTCCGTGAGCACGTCCGAACGCACCACCGTGTTCACGGTGAGTTCGCGGTTCCGCATGTTCGCGCGCTCCAGCTGGTACTTCACGTCGCGCGCGAGCTTGTTCAGCGCCGTCCGGAACAGGTCCTTCATCAGGTCACCGGACACCTTGAGGCGCTTGTTCGCGTAGTGGTCCTTGTCGTCGGACTCGCGGCGGCCGAGCGCGAGTTCGAAACACGCCTCCGCCATCCGGCAGAGGTAGTAGGACTTGTTGATGCGCGTCTCCTCGTCCTCGATGCCTTCCTCGTGGAGGTGCGGGAGGAGGTAGCGGTCGATGACGTAGTTCGCGCGCTTCAACTGGTAGTTCTTCCCCTGGCCGGACGCGACGCGCTGGCCGAGCTCCTCGATGGCTTCCTCCTGGGTCTGGACCTCGGCCTCCTCCAGGTTCTCCAGCATGAACTTCACGATCTCGGGGTCCTCGCTGACGCGGTGGACGATCTCCTCGTCGGACTCGAGACCGAGCGCCCGCACCAGCGTCACGAAGTTGATACTCCCCGACACGGACGGGAACGACACCTCGAGGATGCCCTCCCGGTTCCGCTCGACGAGCACCAGCGCGCGGTAGCCGCGGCGCTGGCTGAACGTCTTCGCGACCTGGATCTCGTCGCCGTACTTCGAGTCGTACTCGGCGAGAATCTTGTTCGGCGCGAGGTCCTCGCTGGTCATCAGCACGCGCTCGCTGCCGTTCACGATGAAGTACCCCCCGGGGTCGGCGGGGTCCTCACCGATCTCGATGAGTTCGTCCTCGCTGAACCCCGCGATGTTGCACTTGTCCGACCCGACCATGATCGGCATCCGGCCGACCTTCGTCTCCGTCGTGTCGAGGACGCGCTCCTCTTCCTCCTCGCCGCCCCGCACGATGCTCATCTCCATGAACACGGGCGCGGCGTACGTGATGTTCCGCAACCGGGCTTCCTGGGGGTACAGCAGTTCCTCGCTGCCGTCCGCCTCACGCACCCGCGGCGTCACGATGCGTACGTCGCCCAGTTCAACCCACACCGGCTCCTCGTCTTCCTTGTCGCCGATGTCGGTCTCGATGCGTTCCTTCTCGGTGACGACCTCCTGCATCCCCCGGTCGAGGAACGAATTGAACGACCGGAAGTGGTGTTCCGCGAGGCGTTCCTTCGAGAAATACGACCGCGAAAGTTCGCGTTTGTCTTCGATTTGCATTTATTCGATCACCAGTCGGTACACGATTGCCGTCTCCGTGGTTCGCGAATCCCGTACGATTTTGACGACGTCACCGACCTCGGCGTCGTCCGGCAGCGCTGGGTCTTTCCGTTTGATCTTGGGCAGGTCCGTCCGTTCGATGTCGTAGTCCGCGAGCACGTCCTCGACAGTGTCGTCGTCGAGGACAGTGTGCTCTGGGACGAGTTCGTGTTGGCTTACGTCTACCATGGATGTACCTGGGTGGGGGGAGAACTACCTCTCACGAGATACTACAGGCCAATTATCGCGGAACGCATTTAACGCTTGTTATATTCGTTTTCAGCCCGTCTCCCGCCCGCACAGGGCCACGACACCACCACCCACACGTCCCGCGTTTGGAAAGCCTTAAGCATACGACCCGGCTACGAATGAGTGCAGCAAGCCCGGATGGTGTAGTGGCCCATCATACAACCCTGTCACGGTTGTGACGCGGGTTCAAATCCCGCTCCGGGCGCTTTCTCTCCGACGCAATCCGCCGAGGGACGGCTCTGTCCCGAGGCGATTGCTCGCTTTCGTGAACGCGGCGCGGGATTTGAAGCACAGAACGAGCGACCAGCGGGAGCGACGTTCGGGCGGTTCAAATCCCGCTCCGGGCGTACTTCTGTGGAACTCAACTTCGAGCGACCAGCTTGCTGTGTCGCAGGTATCGAGTTCCACGAACACGCAGAGATTTGGACCCCGTCAGCCTTGCGAACGAAGTGAGCAAGACGCCGTCAGAGATCAGCTCTGACGGAAGTCGCGCACAGCGAACGGAGTGAGCGAGCACGTCTGACTCCGGTTCAAATTCCGGCACACGTCGACTGCCGGCGTCACGTTCGCAGCGCTCACGTGACTCCCGCTCCGGGCGTACTTTCTGTTCGACGTTGCGGTCGACGAGCCACTCTTTTTGCAGATACTCTGCCCGTACACTCCGACGTCTCGCTGAAAGCCCCGGCGCGCTCGCGGTCGCTCACCCGCTGCGCTCCGTCGCCTTCGGCCTGCGGTGCTTGCTGTGCGAGGCGACCAGGGAAACGCGACCGCGCCGCCCCTCTCGAATTCCACTCCCTCCCCGGAAGGATAGCTGGCGGATTCGAGTCAGTTGGTCGGGTAGTTGGCTCTCGGGCGTATCCGTCGCTCTGTACGCGTACACGGACCGGTGTGGAGAACACCAGTGAGCGTTCAGTTCCGCTGCGCGAACCGCCGCGTGACGTCGTACTCGTTGCCGGTAGCGATGTACGCGACGTCCTCGACGACGCCGCCGAGCTCCGGGACGATGCGCAGCAGCGCGAGCGTCAGCGCGACGAGCGCGACCACGGAGCCGGTCTGGGCGAGCACGCGATCCGCGAACAGGTACGAGACCATGTTGGCGTCCGTCGTCGCGAACATCGTGAACACGACGTCCTGGAGTGTCTGCCCGCGGAACCACTGCTCGCCGTGTGCGACGGCGATGAACACCACGCGGATCACGTTCAGGCCGTAGATGACGGGGAGCGCGACCGCCAGCGCCTGCAGGCGGCGCGTCCACGAGGCCTTGACGGCGAGCGCGAGCCCGCCGACGATGCTCATGCTCCCGACGCCCGTGCACGCCATCAGGACCGTCGTCGTGAACCGGTGACCGGACTCGCCCGTCACCGCGTTTTCGCCCGTGAACACGAACTTTGCCGTGTAGCCGTGCTCGCCTTCTACGATCGGGGGATTGTACCCGAACTGCGCCATCAGCCAATCAGCGTGCTGGGTGGTCGTCTCGATGGCGAACTGCTCGAGCGCCGGAATCGTCTGGAACGGCAGAAAGAGCAGGCCCATGATCGCGATTGCGCGCGTCAACGTCTCCAGACTCCGCTTGTTCGTCGCGACCAGGTACGCGGTGTACAGGCACGCCGGCACAGCGAACACCGCCAGGACGCCCTCGATGACGCTCAAATGCTCGAAGAAGTAGTAGGGCGCGAGCAAGCCCCAGAACGCCGCGAACAGCGTCCAGGCCGCGACCGCCGCATACCGACTGTACGCCCGGTGGCCGCCCTGGAGGATCGCGCTCGCTCCGAACGACGCGATGACGACCCACGCCAGCGCGTCAGTCAACGCCGAAACCATTACTCGACGCGACGTGCGTGGCGAGTATAGGCGTGTTGGTGTGAGGGGCGCTCACTGGGGTCGATGTATCAGTAACGTCCTGCATGCAAGACTGCCCCGTCGTCCTTGCCCTCGCTCAGAATAACTGCGCTGTCGCTGTCCGGTGTAGCGCGCGAAAGAAAATGCGGTGAATGTGGATGACCGCTAGCGGCGGTCAGTCGTGGTTGCGTTAGTTGTTGCGGAGTGCGAGGAGCGCTGCACCGATGATGGCGATGAGCGCGATGCCCATGCCGAAGCCGGGGATGCCGCCACCGGACTCGCCGTCCTCTTCGGTGGTGGTGTCCGCGGGTTCTTCGGTGGTCTGCTCTTCGGTGGTCTGCTCTTCGGTGGTCTGCTCAGTCGTCTGCTCCGTGGTCTCCTCCGTGGTCTCCTCCGTAGTTTCCTCGGTGGTCTCTTCGGTGGTTTCCTCGGTGGTTTCCGTGGATTCGACGACTTCGCCAGTGGCGGTGTCGAGCTCGTTGCCATTGACGTCCTCGAGGACGACCTGGAACGTGGAGCCGACGGCTGCGTCACTGAAGTCGACCGTGGCGGTCAGCGACCCGTCCTCGGCGGTGGCCGGGTTGGACGGGTAGATGTAGCCTTCGCCGGGCGATTCCATGGACTCGACGAGCACGTTGAACTCAGTGCCCGTGGCGAGCGTGGTTTCGCCGGCGATCGACTGACCTTCAGCGGCCTCGACCGTGTACTCGTCCTGCGAGAGCTCCGAGGAAGCCGACGCAGCGGAGAACTGCGCGGTTGCGGAGGTGTCGTCGCTGGTGAGCTGGGTCGTGGTCGCGTTCAGCGTGACTTCGGCGTCGTAGACGTCGTTACCGAACTCGAGGTCGCGCGGGCTCGCGTCGACTTCTTCGAGGTCGGTGACGATGTAGAACGTACCGTTCTCTGCGTCCGTGACGACGGAGGCGTCACCATCCTGGAGCGCCTGCGCGTAGTCGAGGGTCTTCGATTCGCGGTTCTGCCGAGTGCTCGCGTCGGTCTGGGTGACGCTCAGCGAGAGCTCGGAGTTGTTGACCGCGTCCAGAAGTGCCTGCGTGTCGTCTGCAGCGTCGTTGCTCTGGAGGACACCGAAGACACCGTTCGCTTCGACTTCGTGGACGACGTAGTCGCCCTCTGCGATGCTGCTGTCCTCGGAGACTGCGCCGAGGACGTCAGCGACGTCCGTGCTGCCGGGGGCCGTCCAGACGTTCTGGCCGGTGATGCCGTCAGCAGAGTTGATCGCGAGCCGGCTCACGTCCTGCGCCTGAGCGCCTGCGTCGCCGCCGGCGCGGACGGTGGTGCGGTAGCTACCGGACGCGATCGGTGACGAGAGGTCGTCCGTCGCGAGTTCGATGTCGGTGACGGAGTCGTCGGAGTCACCGGGGACGTAGAATGCGTTCTGAACGTCGCCGGTGTTGTTGCCCATCGCGTAGGTGTTGATGTTGAACGCGACGTAGCCGTCGCCGTTACCGTCGTTGACGGTGACGTTGGCCACGTAGCCGGAGCTCTCCTGACCGATGACGACCGTCGCTTCGCTCGTCTCGGTCAGCGAGACGTTCATCGTGGAGATGTCGCCGCGGGTGGTCTCCGTGGTGCTGACGAACGAGGTGCTCGTGGCAGCGGATTCGGAGACTTCGATGTCGACGCTCGCGGACGCGTCGGTGTCCGTCACGGCGACGTCGAGGGTGTAGTTGCCGGCGTCGATGCCGGTGAAGTCGAGCGTGGTGTCGCCCTCGGTGACTTCGCCGACCGTGTCACCGTCAGCGTTCGTGGTCGTGGACGGGAAGACGTCGGTGTAGTCGGACTCTTCGAAGCCGTCGACAGTGACCGTTGCCGTGTACCCGTTACGGAGGTCGGATTCGACGGTCAGGTCCGAGGTAGTCGTCGTGCCGCCGTTCTGAACAGCGGTCTCGCTGAGCGAGGCCGCGAGGTCCTGTTCGACCATCTCGAAGCCGCTGTTACTGGCGTTGAGCGCGTTTGCGCCCGAGCCGCCGCGGAGGAAGTAGTCCGCGGTCTGGCGGTCCGTCGTGCTGAACTGCACGAAGTTGTTGGCGTCGACGGTCTTCGTGGACACCGGCGTCGAACTGTCCGCGTCGCCGCGGCGCAGCTGGATATCCGTACCCGAGGCCAGGTTCGTTTCAACTGCGAAGGACTGGCCGGAGTACACCAGGGAACCCTGCAGGTCAGCCGCGCTGTCGAAGACGCGGTCGACGTCAGGAGCGCTGTCGATGGTCAGGGTGAGGGAGTCCTCTGCGGAGCTGAAGGTCGAGCCTTCGTCAGCCCGAACGGTCAGATCCCCTTCTTCAGCGGCACCGCCGTTGAAGCCGCTGCTGAGGTCAACGTCGACCGAGAAGGCGCCAGTCCCGTCGGACTGGGTCGCGTTATCGAGCGTCTTCGTGGCCCCGGCGCTGTCCTCAAGCTGGAGGGAAATGTCCGAGCTGTTATTTGCTGTACCTTCAATAGTCACCGTGTCCGATGACGCGAATGTGGTGTCGCCGGAGGCAGTACTAAGACTGCCTGCGTCGACGTCCGCAGCAGCACTTCCTGTGAACGCGATGCCGGCTGCAAATACGGAGCCGATCATCAGCGCAGTCAGGAAGACCGCGCGAAGCTTGTTTGTCTTGCTTGTCATGGTTTGGTTGTGGTCTGCTTGGTCGGCACCTACGTCGGTCGCGCCCTATGCGGGGCGGTACTGGACGCTGGCACCAGTGGGTAGGGGTGTAAGATGCATCGCCTGTTACTGGTAAATACTTTGTGTTATTTTCGGCCGCTGGGGCATGAAACTCGTGTGATCCATTCACACACAATCTGGGGATAGCGGCCGTCAGCGTTCACTTCGGGCGTCGGTTCCCGACCTCCGATGACCCAAAGGTTTAAAAGAAATATGTGTAGTGCTCACACGGATCTTGGCCTGTCTCTCTCTGGGTCTACACCGGGATGCGTCCGGTAATTGACGGTCCCTCCAGCACCGGTCGCCGTTCGCTCAGGCCGTCGTCTCCCCATGGTCGACGACGCGCTCCCCTCCGTGATGTTCGGTCCGCCGCTCGCGCACACGAACAGAGCACACTGTCTCGGTTGCGTCGTCCACGACGAGCGCGTCACCAGTCCGGGCGGGCAACCGCTCTGCCAGCGATTCCGCGAGATACGTCGGTCGGGTCGCTGCGAGCGCATCGACGTCTTTGCCGGCGGTAAGTCGGTGCGCGACGAGGAGGTCGGACTGGGAGACGGCAACCTCGGGGAGTGCGCTGGGTCGCTGGGTCGCGAGGACGACGCTCGCGCCCGGCGCTCGCCCCCGAGTGTAGAGGGTTTCGATGGCGTCCGCGGCAACTCCGGTCGCGCACGCGTGCGCCTCGTCCACGAGTAACCACGGGAGTCGCCTGTTGCCCGCTACCGCCGCGCGGTAGAGGTCATCGGCGACCGCGGCGACGACGGCCTGCAGGCCCCCCCTGAGCTGTCGCCCGAGGTCGTTCACGTGCTCGTAGACGTCGTTCTCGGCGGCGTACTCGAGGGTTTCGAGGCCCGCAGCCATCGTCACGGGGTGCCCGGAGAAGGTGCCCGCCTGGAAGACGTCGCCGACCGGCGTGAACTCCTCCATGAGGTCCGTGCGGCCGCCGATTGCGCCGACCGGGTACCCGCCGCCGATGACCTTCCCGAACGTCGTGAGGTCGGGCGTGATGCCGTACTTCGACTGCGCACAGCCGAGGCCGCCGACGCGGAACCCGGTGATGACTTCGTCCCAGACGAGCAACGCGCCGTGGTCGCGGGTCAGGTCGCGCAGCGTCTCGTGGTAGCCGTCGACGGGCGCGACGATGCCCTTGTTCGCGAGGATGGGTTCGACGAGCACGCACGCGATGTCGTCGCCGTGCGCCTCGAACACCTCGGTGACGGCGTCGGTGTCGTTGAACGGGACGGGAATCGTGTGCTCGGCGAACGCCGCCGGGATGCCGGCGCTGGACGGACCGTGGTCCTCGCTGTCGCCCTCGACGAGCGTGGACTCCTGGGCGCCGTGGTAGCCCGACTGCATCACGACGATCTTGTCGCGGCCAGTGTGTCCGCGGGCGAGGCGGACCGCCGACGTGGTGGCTTCCGTCCCGGAGTTGACGTACCGTACCATCTCGACGCTGGGGACGTGGCGCGCGAGGAACTCCGCGTGTTCGATCTCCAATTCCGTGGGGAGGCCGTACATCGGTCCTTCGCTGGTGCGGCGCTGTACGCCCGCTTCGACGGCGTCTGGGAGGTCGTGGCCGAGCAACAGCGGGCCGAGCCCCATCACCCAGTCGACGTACCGGTTGCCGTCGGCGTCGACGACGTGACCGCCGTCGCCCGTCCGGACGAACGTCGGGTAGGGCTGCGGGGCGGCACGGACGGCGGAGTTCACGCCGCCGACGAGCACGTCGAGCGCGCGGTCGTAGAGATCCCGGGATGTCTCGCGGTTCATACTCGACGATTCGGCGGGTCGGGGAAAATACCTGATGGGTTTCCGCGCGACGCTACGCAGCGTCGCGGTCAGCCGGAAGAAAACCCCGTCCGGGTGTCGGACGGGGCTGCCTGCCACCCGGAGCGGCAGTGAGCAGCCTGGGTCGGGTGGCCGGCACGCACACAGTGAGCACAGTCCGTTGTCGGCCTCGTCGTGGATTCACACCTCCGTGTGATCACCTCCGTCTGTAACGCGCGGGTTCACTACCGGGTCCGAGGCCGTCCACCCGTGCGGGGTACAGTGGACTGGAGTTTGGTGGCATGGACGGGTCGGCGCCGAACGGGCGGACGCGTCCGTGGACGACTGGCCACCGCCATTTGCTGGTGTACGGTCGTCCACGTTCTCGATCGGAACCGCGGTGTTCGTTCCACGCATCTGCATTTCAGTGACAGCACGTCTCGGTATGTAAAAGTTTGCTTGACAAAGAAACAATTCTATAACTCATAACTGGGTGTCCGTCCGAACTACGAGGGAACTTCTACGATATAAGGACGTAAATCGTCCAGAAACCCGGGCGTTCGGGCACCAGGAGTGGACGCCCGTTCACGAAAAAATTGCCGGAAGGCGGTCGAAACAAGCGCACGCGGCCGCCGGCGGGTGGCCGCGGACTGCGCGAGCGGGGTTCGGAGTGAGCCGCGAGCCGCGTGGTCGACTGGAGGGCAGCCGCGGTATTCAGAGCGTTTCGGCGACGTCTTCCGCGAAGTACGTGATGATGAGGTCGGCGCCGGCGCGCTTGATGGACAAAAGGGACTCCCGGGCCGTCTCCTCGACGTCCAGCCAACCGTTCTCGGCGGCGGCGTGCAGCATCGCGTACTCGCCGGAGACGTTGTAGGCGGCGACGGGGTGGTCGAACTCGCGGCGGACGTCCGCGACGACGTCGAGGTAGGGGAGCGCGGGCTTGACCATCAGGACGTCGGCGCCCTGGTCGACGTCGAGCGCGACTTCGCGGGCGGCTTCGCGGCGGTTCGCTGGGTCCATCTGGTAGTGTCGGCGGTCGCCGAACGCGGGCGCGCCGTCGGCGGCGTCCCGGAACGGCCCGTAGAACGCGGACTCGTACTTCGCGGCGTAGGACATGATGGGGACGTCCTGGTGGCCGGCGTCGTCCAGCGCCTCGCGGATGGCGGCGACCATGCCGTCGGTCATCGACGACGGCGCCACCATCTCCGCGCCCGCCTCCGCGTGCGACACCGCGGTCTTCGCCAGCAGGTCCAGCGTCTCGTCGTTCTGCACGGTCAGGTCCGGGTGGTCCTCGGCGTCTGCTTCGAGCACCCCGCAGTGGCCGTGGCTCGTGTACTCGCAGAGGCAGACGTCCGTGATGACGTAGGCGTCGGTCTCGGCGGTGATTTGCCGCACTGCCTCCTGCACGACGCCGTTCTCGGCGTACGCGCGCGTCCCGCGTTCGTCCTTGGACGCCGGGATGCCGAAGACGATGACCGCCTCCACGCCCGTCGCCAGAATCTCCTCGACGCGCGCCACGGCATCGTCCACCGGAACGCGCTCGTGGCCGGGCATCGACTCGATGGGCACGCGCTCGTCTGTCGTCGCGTCCACGAACACCGGGGCGACGAAGTCCGACGGCGACAGACTCGTCTCCGAGACGAGGCCGCGAACGCCGTCCCGCCGCAGCCGCCGCGGTCGGTTCGTCAGGTCCATACTCGAGCGTTCGACGCTCCGCGGCAAAAGGGTTCGCGGAACCGGCGTCTGTGTACGTCCCAGCAATCGACCGCGTAGTCACTAGCCTCTGAAAGCCCCCGGTGCGCTCAACTCCCGCGCCTCGCTGTCGCCGAAAGACGCCGACGGCGTCTTTCGAGATGACGAGAGCGCTGTGCTCTCTCGAACCACGCGCATTCGCTCCCAGTGGTCGCTCACGTGCGTCCTTCGTCGGGATTCGTTGAGCGCACTTCCCCGTTTCAATCCGCCGGGGGAGTGGCTGTCTCATTGGCCGACTCCGTCGGTTGCGTCCTCGGCAGAAAACCACCGTCGTCGCCCGCTTTCACAACCGTCTTTGCGGTCCGATTCCACCCCCGACTGTGGACCGCGACCAACTCCAGTTCTACTCGCTGTACGTCTCGCGGTTCGCGGGCGGCTTCGGGTTCAGCGCGCTCGCGTTGCTGCTCCCGAAGTACGCCAACGCGCTGGACGCCTCCGGCCTCATGCTGGGGCTGTTCTACACGGGCTTCACGGCGACCCAGGCGCTCGTCGTGGTGCCACTGGCGTGGGCGGGCGACCGCTACGACAAGCGAGCCATCTTCCTCGGCCTGCTCGGATTCGGCGTCGTCGTCTCCGTCGCGTTCACGCTCGTCGAGACGTCCTGGCAGCTCGTCGCGGTTCGCGGCGGCCAGGGCATCCTCGCGACCGGCATGGGGCTGTTGAGTCTCTCGCTCGTGGGGGAGCTTGCGTCGAAAGGGACCCGGGCGAACTACATCGGGAAAGCCAACGCGTGGCGGTTCGCGGCGTCGCTGCTCGGGTTCGCCGCGGCGGGCGTGCTCTTCGACCGCTACGGCTTCGAGCCCGTCTTCTACGTGCTCGCCGCGCTGTTCGTCGTCGCGTTCGTCGCCGTCTGGCTCCTGCTGGACGCCGACGACACCCGCATCCGGGGGTTCCCGTTCAGCGATCTCGCCTTCGACCGCCAGATCCTCACGCTCACGAGCTTCCGCGCGCAGTACGCCGTCGCGGTCACCCTCGTGCGCTCGTGGGTGTCCGTGTTCGCGGGAATCGCGGTCGCACAGGGCGGCCTCGCGTACAGCGGCACCGTCGTCGCCATCGTCCTGAGCGCGGAGAAGTTCACGAACATGCTGTTCCAGCCCTACACGGGCCGCCTCTCGGACCGCTACGGCCGGTCGCTGTTCGTCGCGTGTGGCGGCGCGGCCTACGGCGTCGTCGCGCTCACCGTGCCGTTCACCCCCGCCGTCGGGAACGCACTCGGCCTGCCCTCCGCGGTCCCAGTGCTCGGCGCGCTGTCGCCCGCATTCCTCCCGCTGTTGGCCGTCAACGGGCTGCTCGGCGTCGCGGACTCCTTCCGCGAGCCGGCGAGCATGGCGCTGTTCGCCGACGTCGGCATCGACGGCGAGGGCATCGCCTCGTCGTTCGGCGTGCGCGAACTCGTCTGGCGACCCGGGAGCGTCATCGCGCCCGTCCTCGGCGGCGTGCTCATGTCCCGATTCGGCATGGAGTGGGCGTTCTACGTCGGCGGCGCGTTCGCGCTCACCGGCGTCGCGACGTTCGTCGCCGTCCTCGTCCGGTCGCACGGCGCCGAAGCGCTCACCGAGTGGTGACGCCCGACCTCTCACTTCGGCGACTGAAACTCCCTTCAGCGAACACCTAACTCCATGCAGTCCCGTGGTTGTCGCATGCCCGGTCCGATGTTCGCGGCCGGGAACTCCGTCACCCTCCGTCCGATCGAGGAGGCGGACCTGGAGTTCCTCGCGGCCGCCCGGAACGACCCTGCGATTCGACGCCCGCTCACGGTGAACAGACCGTCGAACGGCGAACAGACCCGCGGTTTCTTCGAGGACGCCATCTCGACGGACGACGGCGTGAACCTCCTCATCGCCGTCGACGAGGAGCCAGTCGGCATGGTGTCGCTGTTCGACGAGGACGACATCGCCGGCACCGCCACCCTCGCGTACTGGGTGGTGCCCGACGAACAGGGCAACGGCTACTGCACGGAGGGCCTCGGATTGCTCTGCGAGCACGCGTTCGGCGACCGCCGCCTGAACAAGCTCCGCGCGGACGTGCTCGCGACGAACGACGGCTCGCGGCGCGTCCTTGAGAAACTCGGCTTCGCCGAGGAGGGCCTGCTCCGCGAGGAGAAGTTCGTGTACGGCGACTACGTGGACGTCCACCGGTTCGGCCTGCTGGCCGACGACTGGGAGGGGGTCTGAATGCCCGGGCCAGTGTTCGCGACGGGCGATGTCGTCTCCCTGCACACCGTCGAGGAGGAGGACCTCGACTTCCTGCAGCGCGGCCGCAACCACCCCGAAATCCGCCGCCCGCTCACCGACGTCGACCCGCGGAACGGCGAGCAGATCCGGGAGTACTTCGAGAACAGCGTCTCCAGCGACGACGGGTTCGGGTTCCTGATCTGCCGCACCGAAGACGCCGAACCCGTCGGCGCCGTCCACGTGCCGTGGATTCGCGAGAAGCACGGCTCCGGAATGTTGATGTACTGGGTGCTGCCCGAACACCAGGGGAACGGCTACGTCACGGAAGCCACGGCGCTCGCACTCGAGTACGCGTTCCAGGAGCGCCGGCTTGCGAAAGTGTACGCCGTCGTCCTCGAGACGAACACCGGGTCCCAGCGCGTCCTGGAGAAACTCGGGTTCGAGCGCGAGGGCGTCCAGCGGAAGGAAACCTTCGTCGACGGGGAACGCGTCGACAACTACCGCTACGGCATCCTCGCCGACGAGTGGCTGGACAATTAAGATTCCTGACTGAAACGCGTTTCAGCGAACTAATAACACCGTCGGCGTCTTCCACCTAGGTATGCCCGGTCCAGCGTTTACGCGAGGCGACACCGTTTCCCTCCACCCGATCGAGGAGGAGGACCACGAGTTCATCCAGCGCGGCCGCAACCACCCGGACGTCCGCGTGCCGCTGACGGACACCCGAATCCGCACGCTAACCGACGTCGCGGAGTCGGTCAGCGAGGACGACTACCGGTTTCTGATCTGTATCGGGGACGAGGACGGCGACCCACAGCCGGTGGGCGAGGTGGCGTTCGCGTACGTCGCCCAGGAGGCCGAGCGCGGCGCGCTCATGTACTGGATCCACCCCGACCACCGCGGGAACGGCTACGTGACCGAGGCCTCGGAGCTGTTCCTCGAGTACGCGTTCGGCGAGTGCGGGTTCCACAAGGTCACCGCGCGCGTGCTCGTGTCGAACGAGGCGTCCGCTCGCACGCTCGAGAAACTCGGCTTCCAGCGCGAGGGGACGCGCCGCGAGTCATCCATCATCGACGGCGAGTACGAGGACATGTACACGTACGGCCTGCTGGACCACGAGTGGCTGGACTGACAGCTCCGCGCCGACGCGAATCCATAAGCCACCGGCCGTCGTAGCTACCTGTATGAACGACGACACGACAACGGTGCTCGATTCCCTGCTCGACCGCATTACGGAGCTCGGCGGCGTGGACGCCGTCTACGGTGACCCCATCGAACGCGGCGACCGCACCGTCGTCCCGGTCGCACGCGTCGCCTGGGGGTTCGGCGGCGGTGGCGGCCAAGAGGACGGCCCCGCGAGCACCGACGCCGCGGACGACACTGACGACGACACCGTGACCGACGAGTCCGACGACGAGCGCGGCGGGAGCGGGGTCGGGTTCGGCGGCGGGGTGCGCGCGTCTCCGGTGGGGGCGCTCGAAGTCACGGACGGGGAAACGCGGTTCGTGCGGTTCGGCGAGAAGAAAACGCTGCTCGCGGTCGCTGCGGTGTCGTTCCTCGTCGGCGTGCTGTTCGGGCGCCGGTAGCTACTCGGTCTACACCGCCCGCCACGGGGCCGGCGTCACGCCCTCGACGCGAAACAGGGCCGGCGTCACTCGACCACCATTCTGGCCAGCAAACCGAACAAATAGCGTTCGTCCGCGTTCTCGCTCCCCGAGCGTCGTCAGTCCGCGGCCGTGGACGTCTCGCCTGCGCCCGCGGCTGCTGCCCCCTGTTTCGCGTCGAGGGCTTCCACGAGGAGTTCCGTGATGTCCGTGACCTCGATGTCGTCCTCGAAGCCGCCCGTCTTCCGGCCGTCCTCGTACATCGTCATGCACATCGGGCACGCGACGACGAACCGGTCGACGCCCGCGCCGGCGTCCGTGTCCTCGAGGGCCTCCCGGATGCGCTCCTCGCTGGGCTTGGGGTCCTCGTCGAAGTCCATCCAGAGGCCGCCACCGCCGCCGCCACAGCAAAAGGAGTCGTCGCGGTTGCGCGGCATCTCGTCGAGCGTGACGCCCGTCGCGCGGATGACCTCGCGGGGCGCCTCGAACTCGCCGTTGTACCGGCCGAGGTGGCAGGGGTCGTGGTACGTGACGGTGTCGTCCAGTTCCGTGCCGGAGAGGCCGAGTTCGCCGGCGTTCACGAGGTTCTCGACGACCTGCGTGTAGTGGTAGACCGAGTCCCCGTCCTCGAAGCCGAACTGGTCGTACTCGTTGCTGAACGTGTTGTACGAGTGGGGGTCCGTGCAGACGATCTTCTCGTAGTCGCACTGCTCGAAGGCCTCGATGTTGTCCTCGGCGAGCATCTCGTAGAGGCCCTCCTCGCCGACGCGGCGGATGTCGTTGCCGTCGTTCTGCTCGTCCTCGTAGAGGATGCCGTAGGAGACGTCTGCGGCCTCGAAGACGCGAGCGAGCGAGCGCGCGACGTGCTGATTGCGGTCGTCGTAGCTCGGGTAGTCGCCGACGTACCAGAGGTACTCCACGGACTGCTCGCGGGCGTCCGGCACCTCGAAGTCGAGGTCGTCGGTCCAGTCGGGGCGGTTGCGGTCGGGGTCGCCGAACGTGTTGCCCTTCTGGAAGACGCTCATGACGGCGTCCTCGACGTTCTTGTTCATCTGGCCGGACTCAGTGAGGCGGCGGTTCATCTCCGTGAACTGGGTGACGTGCTCGATGTCCACGGGGCAGGCGTCCATGCACGCCATGCAGGACATGCAGGACTCCATCGTCTCCGCGTCGATGACGGAGGTGCCGCCGTCCGCGACGATGTCCACCTCGTCACGCTCGCCGGCCTCCCGTCCCTCGCGGTAGGCCTTCAGGTCGAGGATGACGTCACGGGGGTCCAGCGGTCGGCCGGACGCCTTCGCCGGACACACCGACGAACAGCGGCCGCACTTCGTGCAGGCGTCGTGGTCGAGCAGCTGTTTCCACGAGAAGTCCTCGATCTCCGAGGGCCCGATCTCGTCGGGGCTGGCGTCCTCCGGGACGCGCGGGAGTCGGCGGCCCGCGTCCTCGTCCCGGGCGACGAGGTTCGCGTAACTGGAGAGCATGTGGAACGGCTTCGCGTACGGAATCGCTGCGACGAACGCCAGCGCGAGCAGCGCGTGACTCCACCAGACCACGGGGTAGGCTGCGGCAGCCAGCTCGGCGTTGACGCCCGCGACCTGCAGGACGTCCTTGACGAACCACCCGACGAACGACACCGTCTCGAAGGAGACGTCGCGGGTGGCGCTCGTGCCGAGGATGCGGACGCCCTCGGTGACGTAGCCGCCGACGCCGAGCAGGAACAGCGTCCAGATGAAGAGGTCGTCCTCCGCGCTCGTGTGTTTCCCCCAGAGGCGGTTGTGCCGCACCCAGTACCGGCGGTACAGCGCCATCCCGACGCCGACGACGAACAGGAACCCCATGGCGTCGGCGACGAACGAGTACGCGAGGTAGAAGTCGCCGACGAAGAAGGACGGCTGGCCGAGCGCGAGCGTCCACACGTCCATGTCGAAGCCGAGGATGGTGGTGGCGATGACCAGCGTCAGGAATCCCCAGAGGATGAACGTGTGCATCAGGCCGGCGTAGAGGTCGCGGTCGAACTGCTTCTCGTTCGACGCGACCAGCTTCGCCGCCGTCACCACCCGCGACGGGAGGTCGGCGAGGCGTTCAGTGGGGTCGTCGGCGCCACTGGCGTACGTCTCGAAGCGCCGGTAGATGCCGTACAACAGGATGGCGATGGCGACGGCGGCGAGGTAGTAGAACACGGCCTCGCCGACGTGGCCGATGCGCCAGAACGTCGGCCGGGTTTCGGCGCTTGCTTGCGCCAGCGCGAACGAAGGCATACCAGAATACCTGTCCAGGATTCGCATAAAGGTTGGCAACCCTGAGACCACGCGCGATGGGTTTACTTCGACTGTACCGGGGCACCCCTTCGACCGTGCCGGGACCTCCTCGACTGTGCCTGGGCTCCCCTCGTTGAACGAATTCGTTCGTGAACGGTCCGAAAATCCCGTCACAGGCGGCGTTCACGGCGACTCCCTCGTCGGCAACGGTCGACCGAGTCGGTTCGACGCTCAGTCCCGGCCCGGGGCCTCGCCGCGGGCGAACAACTGGGTTACGACTGCGGGGTAAGGCAATAGACATATAGCCGCTCGTAGCACTAGGGTTTCACCATTACATGGACGAGAAGACCGAGGAACTCCGGGACATCTTCATGGACGTGGCCGACGACGATACGGTCACCGAATCCCAGGAAGACACTCACGGCTCGCTCGCCTCCGAGGAAGACGTCGAGGCGCGACTCCGGGACGCAGTCTCGGAGATGGTCGACAACCTCGGCGTCGACACCCCACTCGCGGTCGAGGACCTGGCCACCGTCGTCGAGGCGTTCTACGCCGGCGAGGACGACGCCGGCATCGCCGAGGCGCTGGACGCCGACGTCGACCCGGAGACTGTCGCCCACACCCGCACCGACCTCCACCTCCTCCGCGAGGACGACACCGACCCGCCGTTCGACTACGAAGCCCTCCGCGACGCGACGCTGGGCGACGACGCGTCCGTCTCGGAGTTCCTCGCCGACGTGGACGCCGACGAGGACACCGTCGACTACTACCGCAGCGTCGTCGAGACGCGCGAGGAGATCCGGCGCGTGAACGACCGCTACCGCGCGGAGTTCGAGAACGTCCTCCAGGACCGCGAACTCTCCGAACGCCTCACCCGCTCCGTCCACGAGGACGGCCTCGACGGAGCGACGGAAGGCCAGGAAACGGACATCAACCTCTGAATGACCCACCACACTCCCGTTCGCTCCCCCACTTCGCGCCCGGTCCGTCGGTCCCCGTCACGTGCCAGCGGTTTTATTGTCGCTTGGCGATACAGAATGGACAGATGACGGACGACGACTTCGCCGACGACGCCCCCGGCGTGGACCCGGCGAACGTCGACTCAGTGGAGGAACTGCTGGACGTCGAATCGGCGGAGGACGTCTTCGAACGGCTGTTCCGGGACAGCTTGACGAACGCCATCATCGCGTGGATTCTGGTGGGCGTGCTGGCGCTCGTGTTCGTCGACAGCGTCATGGATTTCGACCGGCAGTGGATGGTGTTCGTCGGCGCCGTCGGCGTCATCGTCCTCATCCCCACCGCCGCATATCGTTCCTGGCGCGTGATGCTACCGTGGGAGTTGCTCGTGCTCGCGTTGGCGCCAATCATCGTGGGGGGCCTGTTCGGCGGGACGCTCGGGACGTTCTCGGTTTACTTCGCGCTCGCGGCCGTCGCGCTCGTCGTCGTCGTCGAACTCCACCTGTTCACGTCAATGAGCGTCACCCACTGGTTCGCCGTCGCGCTCGTCGTGATGACGACGCTGGCCTCGGGCGCGGCGTGGGCCGTCGTCAGGTGGAACCTCGACCAGTACTTCGGAACCAACTACCTCTCCACGAACGACGCGCTGATGGTGGAGTTCGTCTGGGTGACCCTCGCCGGATTCGTCGCGGGCATCCTCTTCGACGCGTACTTCCGGCGACGTGACCGCTGGCTGCGCGCCGCACTCGGCCGGGTGATCTACCGGTGACGTTGCTCCCACGGCCATCGGAGCCCAACCAGCGGCGGCTCACGCGCTCGATGCAGTTCGTGCTCGCGGCCCTGGTCGTCTGGGGATTCGTCGGCGGCAACTCCACGGCTGTCGTGAACGGGTCCATCACGCTCGCCATCACGTTCCTGCCCGCGACCATCGAGCGCAAGTACGACCTGCCGCTGGACCCGTGGCTCGCGCTCTGGGTCACGGCCGCCGTCTTCCTCCACACGCTGGGGTCGTCGGGGCTGTACGCGCACATCTCCTGGTGGGATCACGTCACGCACTCGCTGTCCGCGTCGCTGGTCGCGGGCGGCGGCTACACGGCCGCGCGCGCCATCGACATCCACCACGACCGGATTTCGATTCCGAGCCAGGTGTCGTTCGTCTACATCTTCGTCGTGGTGCTGTCCTTCGGCGTCGTCTGGGAGCTGTTCGAGTTCGGTCTCGACGTCATCTCCACGGCCAGCGGCCTCCAGATGCCACTCGCCCAGCACGGCCTCGAGGACACCGTCAAGGACCTGATGTACAACTCGCTGGGGGCGCTCATCGTCGCGGTGTTCGGGCAAGCCCACCTCGTCGGCGTCGCCGAAACCATCGAGCGCTGGTGGCACGCCCGCGCCCAGTAAGCGCGAACCTTCAAGTACGGGAACGCGACCACCCCGTGGCGTGCCCGACGCCGACCACGACGATTCCGGCACTGACTCGGAGCGTCACTCCGCCGGCGACCGCACTCGCGCCACCATCGCGTTCAGTGACCTGGCGGTCGCCGTCTACTGTCCGCGCCAGCTCTACTACGCGCGTCGCGACGACCGCGACCCGCCGGCGGAACACCGCCACGCCCGCGAACTCGCCG